>JAIRLT010000264.1 GCA_031259225.1 Prevotellaceae bacterium | reverse complement strand
GTTGGCGAGTTTCACTTGCTGCAAATCAAAAATTTTATCGGAACGGTTGTAGATTTCGACAAAGTCCACGCCGTTGGTGGGCGGGTTAAACAACACTTCATTGAGGACAATATCATTGGTAGCCGGCAAAAATAAATTGCCGAAAGTGTATGGCACCTCCCCGGGGATATTTCCCGCCAAGTCACAGAAAGGCGCGGCAACCGTGAGTTCGTAAATAATACCCTGCACAAAAGCAGATGCAAAATGCAAAGTGATTTGCTGCGGATTGCCGGCGTAGGGAACTACTTGTTGCGGTTGCCCGGCGCCGTTGTTTAATGTATAGCAAAGTGTGTTCATCGCTTTTGTTGTATCAAAAAGTTCGTTGAACGTGAGGGAAAGCGTATAGTCGTCGAGCATTTTTAAACCGGTAATGAATGGCGCTTCCGTATCGGGATTGGCGGCGTGTACGGAATTTTCCGCGCCCGGCGTGCCGCCTCGTGCATCGGCGCTTGCCGTCCAGTTCGCCGCGTTTTCCGAAAGGTTATTAGCATCTATCTTTTCCAAACTCCAGCCGCCGGCGCGCTTGGCTTCGTCATCAAACCATTGGTCGGAATAGGTTACGCGTGAAAGCACCTGTCCTTCGTTATTTTTCAACTGCAATGTTTTTCCCGATTTGGTGAGGCTTGAAATATAACTTATGCTGGTAACGTTCCCGAAAACGCGCATGTCTTCTACTGCCGGTGAGGTGCACAAAATCAGGTAGCCATTCGCCGGGATGGCAGCCGTGCCAATGTTCCCGACCGTAGTGTTGTATTCCATTTTCCAGCCGTTGAGCGGCGCGGGAATATCCAGCCGGTTGTATAATTCAATGTAGCTGACTTCAGGCAAACCCACCGAAGGCGTTGGCGCAGCCATGATTTCGTTAATCACGATATCGCCGTAAAGCAAGTAAAAAATGGTGACCGTTATTTCGCCGGTTACTTCATTATTATTTTCATCCAACAATTTTTCCACGCTTAGTGCGGCATCACCACGCGGAAGCGGATTTTCAAAAGTCAATAGAATTTCTTTATCGCTTACGGCGGTTGCCAGCACAGGTGTGAGGGTAGAAGAGGCGCCGACTAATTTATAATTTGTTACTTTGCCAACCGTTGCCACATTTATATTTTGCGTGAAAGAAACATGGATTTTATTTTGCCCCTGCTGCACCGCCGCACTGATTTTTGTTGGCTGAATAACCCGCTCAAACGATACGGAAATATTATCTATCCACAACAACGTGTCGCCGGTAGCCGTGTACTGGTAAGAGATACCGGAATAGTTCGCTGCGCTGTAAGCAGCATGCGTAGCCGGCAATGCTACCGGCTTCAAGTCGGCAAAATTACCGGTTGTTGCCGCTTTTACCGACCATTCGCCCCCGCCGGTTCTGCTTACTTCCACGGCGCCGGCACGGGCAGTTGTAATATTTTCCTGCCAATTGACCGTTGTCTTCCGGATTATCGTAAAACTGTTATTCCGCACGGCATACAAAGCTAACGTATCATCGTTGCCGCTTCCCTGGTTTACGCCAATCGCATAGCCTTCATAAGCGCTGCCGGATTTCCATTCGCTACCGGCATTGTTTGAGAATAAAAATACCGCCCATTTGTTTGTCGCACTCGGATTGTAGCCATGCCGCAACAGGAAACGCCATGTCGTATTTCCCCTGTTTACCTGAAGCCCGCCAAGCGAACGGTACACCACATCTGTCGCCGGCGCCGTATTATTAAACACCTGCTTTAACGAATAATTGCCCGATAATGCGCTTGCACTTGACGCGCTCCAGCGGTTTTCGGGCGTTTGCGTCCAACCGTTCAAATTCCCGGTTTCAAAGTCGGCGGTAAATTGCGCACCGGCAGTAAAAGCAAAACTGCAAAAAATGGCTGTAAATAAATTTTTCATCATAAGAAAATGGGTGTTTTACAATACAAATATATTGCATCTCCATGAAGAAACAAAATTTTTTTTAATAGGTAAGTTCAAAGAGTAAATGCAACTGGGATAAAAACAAGTCGCCGTGGAAGGTTTTTGCTTCCGTCTTGAGTAATCCGGTTGCATTGGGTACTTGCATCTGCTTTTAAAAACAACGCCATATATATTTTGGTATCTCTAATTTTTTTATTACCTTTGCAACCCTTTTTACAAAAAATTATTAACAAAAACAAACAGAGTCATGTTAAAACATTACGAAACCGTTTTCATTGCAACTCCCGTTTTATCTGACAGCCAGGTAAAGGAAGCGGTAAAAAAGTATCGTAACTTCATCACCGAAAACAAGGGGGTGATTGTGCACGAGGAAGACTGGGGTATGAAAAAGCTGGCATACCCGATACAGAAAAAAACCACTGGTTTTTATCACTTGTTCGAATTCCAAGCGGAGCCTACGTTTATTGAGAAATTGGAAGTGCAGTACCGCCGCGACGAACGTATTATCCGCTATTTAACGTTCAGCATGGACAAACATGCCGTAGCGTATGCCGAAAAACGCCGTACTTTACGTGTTGAGAAGAATGCGGAAAAAACAGAAAAAATCTTTAAGAAAGAGGAGGAATAACCATGAGTACACCACAACAAACAACTAACGAAATTCGCTTTTTAAATCCGCCGACCGTAGATTTGAAAAAGAAAAAATATTGCCGCTTCAAGAAAGCCGGCATCAAATATGTAGATTACAAAGATGCGGAATTTTTGAAGAAATTCTTAAACGAACAAGGCAAAATTTTGCCGCGCCGCCTCACCGGCACGTCGTTGAAATTCCAGCACAAGGTATCGCAAGCGGTGAAACGCGCTCGCCACCTGGCATTGTTGCCCTATGTAACCGATTTGTTGAAATAATTTAGCGGAGGAAAAAGTATGGAAATTATCTTAAAACAGGACGTCTCTAAGTTAGGACTCAAAGATGACATCGTAACGGTGCGCAACGGCTATGCTACGAACTTTCTTATCCCGAAAGGCTATGCGGCGCTTGCCACTGTTGCGGCAAAGAAAGTACATGCCGAAAATGTGAAACAACGTGCGCATAAAGAAGCAAAACTGCAGGAAGCTGCACGAGCATTGGCGGCGAAACTCGAAGGAATTACCGTTGCCATTGCTACAAAAGTGAGCAGCACCGGGAAGATTTTCGGCTCTGTCAATAACATTCAAATTGCAGAAGCCCTTGCCACCAAAGGCTTGGAAATTGACCGCCGGCAAATCAGCATCATTGGTGAAGGCAATGTGAAAGAAGTGGGCGTTTACGAAGCCGAAGTAAAATTGTACCGCGACATTAAGGCGCGTTTCAAATTTGAAATTACGGCAGAATAGACTGTAAATAGAACTAAATGAAAAGCCGGCGATACCGCCGGCTTTTTTTTGTCTCAAAATGGAAATAAAATTTGTAGATAAAAAATAAAGTAATATGTTTGCGGTGTTAAAGCGTACGTCTTTTACATCCGGCATTCAAACGCGGGCTGGCACAAGCTAATGTGCTAATGTGACTAATTGTTTAATGTGACTAATTGGCTGGCGCGCCAGCCTAACTCTTAGTTCTTAACTCTTAGTTCTTAACTCCTCAGGCGCGACAGCCAATTAATCACATTAGCACATTTTCACATTTTCACATTAGCTGCCCTGCCTATCGGAACACGACTACCAAGATAAAATGCAGCCACCACGCGCCGTTTTCATACGCCGTGACCTTGATTAAAAATACCTGTATTTGTAACCACTTTAATTTAATTTTCATTGTATTATAATTTTTCGTATTTTTGTCTTCGCTTTAATATAAAAAGGTGCCTTGACACCGAAGCTATATTATAGCTCCTTTTCGGGTGTCTAAGGCACCTTAACCGTTCAATAAGCGCGTGTTAGAAGATTATTGAACGGCAGAAACAGGGGCTATATTTTTTTTCCCCTTCCCCTGTTTTACCTATTTCGAGAACATTTTTATTGTTTCACGGTTGCACGATGAAACCCTTAGGGGAACATGGCACAACGGATGTTAGCGAATGGATAAACGCCATTAATTTAATCAAATATTTTTTGGACAATTTTTACATTCTATTATTTTATGGGACCATCAAAAATACCGCACCAAACTGACCAAGCATCGTCACCATAACTATACGTATAGTAATACCGACCATACCCGAGCGCGGTGGCATGTTGGCGGCACCAAGAAAACAGGCTTCCTGAGTAGGGCGGGGAATTTTCGTACCAGACCCATTGTTGGTCTGGTGAATTGCCACACGCCTTATCAAAAACAGGACCGCAATTGGATTTGCAGGAGCCATCGCAATTCGTCAGACCGGTAGAACAACAGTTCAGCAATCCCACGGTTTCACCATCCCTGCCGCACCACACGCCCGGGCAGCCGGTGGCGTCTGTGAGCGCGGTTATCTCAGTGCCGGAATAAGTGTTCGCAGTCCATTCTATCGTGCCGTTAATAATAAATGGCGGCGAGCCTTTCAAGTCATAACCGCCGCTGGAGTTGTCTTTCGCATTGGGTGGAAAGTCGCTGCCGTAGGCGCACCAGTTGAATTCGCCTGTGGCGTTGTCCAACACAGCGGTAACGGTCGTGGGATTAGCATTGACATAAAAGCCGCGTTGATTAAATTCAGCAATGCTGCCGGCGGTTACCGACGGACTGCTGAGTTCGGCTTTGGCAAAGGTGCCGGGCGACGTCCCGCTCACCGGGCACAAATCTATCCACACCCACACGCGGTTGTTGGCGGCGCTGCCTGTCCATGACACGCTAAAGGTTACCGTTTTTGTGTTGTAGTTTACGTCTAACGGCGTAACCGTTACTGTTGCGCTTGCAGCACTGCCTGCAAGCATTGCGAAAAGAAAGATAATTTTTTTCATAATAGTTATTTTAAAATTTCTAATTTTTAGTCATAAGTCGTAAGTCGTAAGTCGGCTGGCGCGCCAGTCCAATTCATAATTCTTCTGGATTGCTTCGCTCCGCTCGCAATGACGCTCGTCGTGTCGTCATTGCGCGCGGCGAGGAACGAGCCGTGAAGCAATCCAGACAAATAACAAACACAATGACGCGCGACGCACCGTCATTCCGAGCGGAGCGGCGTATCGCGTCATTTCGAGCGGAGCGAAGCGGAGTCGAGAAATCTGCTGCGGTATCCCGCTGTCCAGCCCAAACTGCCTGCGTTCCGGGGCAGTTTCCTCCACTCCGCGCGCTCGTTCCTCGCGCGCTCCGGTCGGAATGACGCGCGTTGTGGCATTGTTCGTTATTCATTGTTTTAGTCATAAGTTTCCCCTTTGGGGGTTAGGGGGCTTTT
>JAIRLT010000146.1 GCA_031259225.1 Prevotellaceae bacterium | reverse complement strand
CGGGACATTTATAGCGCCTCCAAAAAGACATAGCCCCAAAGACCATTGTTTTTGTTTACAGCGTAAATTTTGTAGCTTTGTATCGTTTTAACCTCTAAAAAATAAATGGTATGAAACCTCTAAAAATTATGGCGCTGGTTGTTATCACGGCGCTGTCAATTATGGCTTGTAACCGCCAACAGCAAGGCGAAACAAACAATCCGGCGCTGGAAACCATCCTTAGCCGGAAAAGCGTGCGGGATTATTCGGCTAAAGAAATTCCGGAGGAAGCGTTAAACAATCTTTTGAAAGCTGCTATGGCTGCGCCTTCGTCCCGCGACCGCCGCCCGTGGGAATTGTTGGTGATTTCCGATAAAGCGCTTTTACAGGAACTGGGCGGCAAACTGCGTAGCGCATCCATGCTGCAAAATGCCAATAAAGCGATTATTGTGTGCGGTGATACGACTCTCTCGGATAATTGTTGGTTTTTGGACTGTTCGGCGGTTACGCAAAATATTTTATTAGCGGCGGAGTCCATGGGTATCGGTGCGGTGTGGACGGCGGTGTATCCTTACGACGACCGTGCCGCCATTGTCAGCGAGCAATTCCAATTGCCCGAACATATCAAGGTGTTGGCGGTTATTCCCCTGGGCTACCCGGTGGGGAAAAATACACCGAAAGATAAATTCGACGCCACCAGAATTCATAACAATAAATGGTAGTCGTATGCTGGTTACCGAACAGGAAAGCCGTCATGCGGCTATCATTGCTGCGGCGCAACAAATGTTGATGGCAGCCCGCACAGCGCCCAAAGGTAAAGGGCGCGATACTTTGGCATTGGCAGTTGCTTACGATGGCACACTCGCTGCTATTGCCGATAAATTAGAGGAAATGGGAAAAGAATTGGCGGTTCCTTTTTTCTTCCGCGATGCAAAGAACATCCGGCAGTCGCAGGCTGCAGTGCTGGCAGGAACCGTTATCGAGCCGCTTGGGCTGGAGCATTGCGGTTTTTGCGGAATGGGAAATTGTGAAAATAAAAATCGGCAATCCTGTGTGCCGTGCGCTATCAATACCGTTGATTTGGGTATTGCGATAGGGTCGGCAGTGGCGGTAGCGGCGCGGCTTTGCGTGGATACGCGTATTATGTTCAGCGCGGGCAAGGCGGCAGTGGAGTTAGGTTTATTGGGCAACGATGTGAAAATCGCTTTCGCTATTCCGGTAAGCTGTAGCAGCAAAAGCCCGTATTTTGACCGATGAAGACTGCTTATCGCCTAAAACCGCAGGTGTTTCACGGACGAGCCGTTGCGTTGAATGAGTTTTAGTGCGTCAATGCCGTTCCGCACATGTTCGGTGGCAAATTCATTTGTTACTTTTCTATCGCTTTCGGTGGTTTTAATTCCTTCGGCGATGATAGGTTTATCCGACGCCAGCAACAGTGCGCCGGTACTGATTTCATTGGCAAAGCCGACAGAGAACAGTGTAGCGGTTTCCATATCAATAGCTATGCAACGCATTTGTTGCAGGCGTTCTTTGAATATTTCATCGTGTTCCCACACGCGGCGGTTGGTGGTATATACGGTGCCTGTCCAGTAGTCATGTC
Organism: Prevotellaceae bacterium; assembly: GCA_031259225.1. Lineage (GTDB taxonomy): Bacteria > Bacteroidota > Bacteroidia > Bacteroidales > UBA932 > JAIRKX01. Next base: position 2,466 of record JAIRLT010000146.1, on the reverse strand, counting down.
CGGCGTCGCGCACGGTGGTGGACACAGCGCGTTGCAGGCTGAATGCCGGCAGCGCCGGGACTTCTATCGGGAAATAATCATTGGATGTACCGTCGCCGCGAATGGCAGCAATAGGCAAGATGTAGTCGCCGACTTTATTGCGTTCCTTGAGTACGCCGCATTTGCCGAGGAACAACACCGCTTTCGGTTTTACAATAGGTAGCAAATCCATAATAATAGCGGCATTCGGGCTACCCATCCCGAAATTTATCATCGTTATTCCATTCGAGGTAGCGCAAGGCATGTTGGCATTGGCGTCAACCACCGAAGCGCCGGCGTATTCGCAAAATAATTCCAAATAGTTTTTGAAATTCGTCAATAAAATAAGTTCCCCGAAATTTTCCAATTGCTCGTGCGTGTAGCGCGGCAACCAGTCTTCTATAATGTCGTGTTTTGTCTTCATCTTAGCCAACAGTTAGGAAGTGTTATACAAACAGTGCTATTTTTTCATCAGGCGTTCAATTTCCGGCGTATACAGGGCATTGGCTTTCATCATTTCAATGACATTTTCTTCAATTTCATGCAATGCTTTTTGGCAATATTCCAAGCGTTGTGTGGCGGCGTGTACTTTTGCGGACAAGTCATCCATGTTCAGCTCGCTGCCTTCCATTGAATTTATAATCCTTCCCAAGTCTTTTACCGCTTCCAGGTAAGTAAGTTTTTTTTCTTCCTGCGGAATAGGTGTTGTTGTTTTTTTATCTTTCATACTATTTTTTATTTTTCAAGTTCTTCCGGATTGTACTTTTGCACGCAGGTGACCTTTGTACAAAGTTATTTTCAACTCATCGTTTTCGTGTGCTGCTGCTGCGTCGTGCAGTGTTTTCCCGTTTAGCGAGACAATCGAATAGCCGAGCGCCAAGATTTTTTGGGGATTATTGTACTGGATGGTGTGTGCTTTCAACTCTAAATAATTATGCGCTTTTTGGAAATGTAGCTTTACAGCCATTTCCATCCGGCTTTTCAGCATGGTCAAGTAATTTTTCGATAGTTGGATTTTTTGTTGCACCATATTTTTTAAGAGGCGTTCCCATTCTTGCAATTGCGCGTCCTGTTCCGCAAAGCATTCAATCAGGAAACCGGCGACGGCGGTAGGTGTTTTGAGCGACCGGTGCGCCACCAAATCGACAATGCTTTCGTCTTTGTCATGCCCGATGCCGGTAAGCACGGGCAACGGGAACTGCGCTACATGCAATGCCAGTTCGTAATCGTCAAAGCACGACAGGTCGGTAACGGAGCCGCCGCCGCGGATAATAGCCACCGCATCGAACGCTTCGCGCTGTTCATTGACAAGCGCAAGGCATTCTATCATGTTTTGTGCTGCGCTTGCGCCCTGCATCAAGGAAGGGAATAACCGCGTGTGGAAAGCATAGCCATATTCATTGCGGTGTAGATGCTCCATGAAATCCCGGTAGCCCGCCGCCTGTTCCGACGAAATAACCGCAAGGCGTTGCGGCAAGGGCGGAAACGGTAGTTCGCGGTTCATGTCGAATACGCCGTCGGTTTGCAGGAGCGCAATGGTTTTGCGCCGCTGCATTTCCAGTTCGCCTACCGTATAGGTGGGGTCAAGGTCGGTGATGGACAAGCTCAATCCGTATACCGGATGATATTGTACGGTGGCTTTTACCAGCACGCGCATGCCGGCGCCCAGCGGGCAGCCGGTGGATGTTTCGAAAAAAGGTTTTAACAACCGGTAGCTGTTCATCCAGATAGTGGCGCTGGCTCTTGCTTTCAACGTGTCGGCGTCTTTCTCGACCAGTTCCAGGTAGCAATGTCCGGAAGTATGTGTCTTCAATTCGTTTATTTCCGCCGTAATCCAATAGCTTTCCACCAGCGTTTCTTCCAACGTTTGTTTAATGCGCTGTTGTACCTCGGATAATGTGATGGCGTCGTTCACGGACTTATTAATTTTTAAGGATTGTATAATTTAATGCCTATGCTATACGAAGCACAAAGTTATACATTTTTATTGAGAGTTGAAAGTTGAAAATGGCTGCCGCTTCGCGAATGGAGAGTGGAGAATTAAGAATAAGCTGACGCGACAGCCAATTCTTAATTCTTAACTCTTAATTCTTAATTAAAAAAACGCCGGGGCATAGGAACATCTGAGATGTCATTTACCTATTAAGGCATTTTGTCCCTGCACCCCCGCGTAATTCGTCTAAAATCCGTGTAATTCGTACTTATAAAACTTGAAACGTGGACTTGATTACTTACTATAAAGAGGCTCTGGAATACCTTAAAGATGCATAAATAAAAATCCACGTTTCCGTGATGAATTTTTACTTTTATTGCATCTTTAATGAAATTTTCCAGACTTCTTTATAGGGAATAAAAGCTATCAAAATGAGAAAGAACGAAATCAGGCGCAAAGATAGAACTTTTTTTTAAAATAGCAATAGATGGGTGCCATCCGGGTGCATTTCAAAT
>JAIRLT010000007.1 GCA_031259225.1 Prevotellaceae bacterium | reverse complement strand
CTAAATTCCCGTTACCATGAGCGAGAAATCAATATTGAACCTGATAGATATTGTCAAGCTGGAGGCAAATATGGATATAAATGCGTTTGAAAGCGAAGACAGAGACCTAAATGATTTCTTGTTGAAAGATGCAAAAAATTACTCAAAATCGTTACTTGCCGTCACCTACTTGCTTCAAATTGGCGACGAAACCGTTGCCTATTTTTCTTTGTCAAATGACAGCCTGATTAAAAACGACAGGGAACAGCCGGTATGGAACAAGATAAACCGCATCATTCCTAATGATAAGCGGCGCAGAAGCTATCCGGCAGTGAAAATCGGTCGTTTGGCGGTCGCAAAAAAGCATGCAGGTAAGGGCTTGGGTAGCCGTATTATCTTAACCATTCAAAACATGTACATCAACGAGTCACAACGTGCCGGCTGCCGTTTCCTCATAGTGGATGCCTACCGCGATGCCTTGCCGTTTTACCAAAAGAAGGACTTCAAATTCCTCACCGAACAAGACTGCAACGACGATACCCGCATCATGTATTTCGACCTGAAAACTGTATAAGTAAGCAGTAGGCAGTAGATAGTCAACAGTAAATAGTAAATAGTCAGCAGGCGATAGCCAGTAATAATAATGTAGCCGGCGACAGCCCACTGCCTACTGTTTACTGCCCACTGCCAACTGTTCTACCATTCGCTGAAGTCAATTTCGCGGCTGTTTTCGACGGGCACTAATTGCCCGCGGTCGCAGCGGAGGGTGCGGGCAGGATAGTTTTTGAGGATAGTCTGGTTATGGGTAACCATAATCACTGCCGGTCCTTCGTGGCGGTGGATGTCGAGGAGGATTTTCATGATGTCGGTAGCGGTTTCGCTGTCGAGGTTACCGGTTGGTTCGTCGGCAATGATGATTTCCGGATTGTTGAGCAGTGCCCGCGCAATGGCAATGCGCTGCTGTTCGCCGCCCGAGAGCTGGTGCGGCATGTCCATTGCTTTTCGTTTCAGTTCTACGGCTTCCAGCACTTTTATGATCCGTTCGTTAATCAATTTTTTATCGCGCCAGCCCGTTGCCCGCAGGACAAAGGATAAATTATCGTATACCGTGCGGTCGTGCAGCAGTTGGAAATCTTGGAAGACTACGCCCATTTTACGCCGCATCCGCGAGATATGTTTTATTTTTATCGTCGCCAAATCAAACCCTGCGACACAGGCATAGCCGTCTTCTACGGGTATTTCCCCATGTATGGCGCGTACCAGGCTGGTTTTTCCGCTTCCTACTTTTCCAATGAAATAAACCCATTCGCCGGGTTCTATTTGTAATGTTACCTCTTTCAAAATCAAATGGCTTCCTTGAAAAATGTTTACATTACGGAAATCGATAATATACTTGCTGTCCATTTTTATGTATGATAGTTAGTTATGGATATTAAAAAAAGATATTAAAAAAAATTGTTTATAGAAACTATAAAAAACACTGCAAAGTTACGGATTTAGTTTGTATCTTTACACAAATTTTTTCATTCTTTTACTAAGAAAATGCAACTTTTAGCGTATATAAAAATAGTGTCAAAAAGTTTTTCCACCTTACTTATTACGTTTATTTTCGCCGGCGCGGCGTATTCCCAGGATGTGGAAAGGAAGCCCGGGGAGTTGTACTTGAAGGGGATTGATTTATTTGAAAAAGGCTTGTACACCGATGCGGAAATGGTTTTCCTCCGCGCGTCCGGCGAAACCGACCCTGCCGACCGGCTGACGCTGTCGGAAATAGCCTCTTACCGCGCCCTGTGCGCTATCGAATTAGGGTTGCCCAATATGGAAGCCTACGTCGTTGATTTGCGGGGGAACCATCCCGAAAATAAAAATATCAACCGTGTAACGTTCCTATTAGCCAATTATTATTTTCAGGAACGGGATTACAAGGAAGCGCTCCGGTGGTACGAAAAAGTGGACAGCCGCGCCCTGCGCTACTATGAACATGTGGAATGTGTTTTCAAAAAGGGATATGCTTATTTTGAAACCGGCGAAATAGATTTGGCGAATAAATGTTTTATCGAAACCAAGGACGTCCCCGACAGCCCTTACAACGTGCCGGCGACCTATTATTATGGTTATACGGAATACTTGAAACAGCATTATATTTCGGCGCAACTGGCGTTTGAAAAGATTTCGTCGGACGACCGCTTTGCCACACTCGCGCTGTTCTACCTGCTCAATATCTACTATTCGCAGCAGGATTACAAAGAAGTGGTAAAAATCGGCGGGAGCCTGTTGCCCACTATGGACGAACCGTATCATTCGGAAATGGCGCGTACCATTGCCGAGTCCTATTACCATACCGGGGATTACAGCAAGGCGCGTGAATATTTTGCCATTTATTCGCCGCAAAAAACCAACCTTTCGCGTACGGATGAATATTTCCTCGGGTTACTTGAATACCAGTCCGCCGATTATACCGAAGCTATCCGTTATTTCAACCGCGTGAGCCGCGCGCACCAAGACTCCCTGTCGCAAAATTCCTACTATTATTTGGGAAGTATTTATTTAAACCTCGATAAAAAAGCCGACGCGCAAAAAGCATTCCTCGCCGCTTCGCAACAATCCTTCCTGCCGGCGCTCACGAAAGACGCCTTTTTCCAGTATGCCAAGCTGTCGCTGGAAATACAGAACAACGGCGAGCCGGTGAAAAAATACCTGGAAAAATATCCCGACGAAGATACAAATCCTGAAATAAAAGGCTATCTGGCGTCGCTGCATATCATCAAGAACGATTACCGGCAGGCGTTGGAGCAACTGTCCCTCATCCCGAAACCCAGCGATAAGGAAAAAGCCGATATGCAACGGTTGAATTTTATTATCGGCAAACAACTGTACGACGAACAGGACAGCTCAAAATACGAAGAAGCGCTCAATTATCTGGAAGCTTCGCTCCGGTCAGCCGGCTACGACGCGACGGTGGAAGCGCTGGCGAAATATTATAAAGCCGACATATATTACCTGCTCGGGCTCTATAAAGAAGCGCAGAAACAATTTGAAGCCTTTGTGTCGGGAAGCGGCGCCATGCAGTCCCCGAACGAATACATAGCGGCGCATTACAATTTGGCATATTGCTATTACCGGCAGGACGACTATAACAATGCGCTCTCGTGGTTCCGCAAGTTCATCACGGCGGCAGGGCAATTGTTCCGGGTGCAGGTAGCCGACTCATACAACCGTATCGGCGACTGCAATTATATCCAAAGCAAGTACTGGCTCGCAGCGGAAAACTACACCACCGCCGCCGATATGGACGCCGCCAATCCCGATTATGCCCTCTACCAAAAAGCGCTTTCGTATGGCTTGTTAGACCGCCACGAACGCAAAATAGAAACCTTGCAGGAACTGCTAAAAAAATATACGCATTCCGAATATGCGCCTGCCGGATTGCTGGAATTGGGGCGTACTTATTTCCAGCATAACCGCTACAGCGAAGCGGAAACGACCTTCAAACAATTACTCGCGGATTATCCCGAGAGCCCCCAAATCATCCAAGGGCTTATTGAGCTGGGGCTGGTATGCACCAATACCAACCGGATGGACGAAGCAGTGGAATATTACACAAAAGCGCAACAAAAAGCCGTCCCCAACTCTATGGATGAAAAAGCCGCGCTCGACGGCTTGTACAACGCCTATCTGGATAAAGGAACGCCCAACCTGTATTACCAGTATCTGGAAAATATCGGCAAGGAATTGAATACGGACGAACGGGCGCTTTCCATCTATAATGCCGCCGAGAAATTAGCCAACTCCGGCAGTTGCGACAAAGCCATTCCCGAATTCAAGGTATTTATCGCCAACTATCCGGGTAACCCCAACCTGTTGCCGGCGCACTACTATCTGGCTACGTGCTATTATGAAAGGCGGAATTATATGGAAGCCGTAGCGGAATTTAAGCCCGTCATTGATGATATAAATAATAATGTCTACAAAGAACAGGCGCTGATAAAATCAGGACAGGCGAATACCTTCCTGGAAAACTACCCGGCGGCAGTGGAAAACCTGAAACAGTTGGCGCAACTGACCAATAACGAAAGCGTGCAATTGTCGGCGCATATAGACATGGCAAAGATACATTTTGAAAAACTCCACAACTACCGCGAAGCCGCGAACATCGCGCAAGCCGCCCTGCTAATGCCCGCCATCAGCGGACAGCAAGCCCGCGAAATGACATTGATAAAAGCAAACTGCTGGCGGATACTGGGACAGGAAGAAGAAGCCCTGAAACTCTATAAAGAACTCACGGCGGGAAAAAACAACGACAGGGAAAATGCGGAAGCGACTTTTTACCTTATCGCGGATACCTTTAAGAAAGGTAAATTTGAAGAAGGCGAAGCAATGTCCGTGAAATTTATTAACTCCGAAGCCAACATCTACCAGTACTGGACAGCCATGACGCTTATTACCCTCGCGGAACAGTATGCCCTGAAAGGCAATACGGCGCAGGCGGAAGCTACCTATGACAGTATCCTGAAAGGTTATAAAAACACGGAGGACGGCATTATTGAAACGGTCAAACAACACATGGAGGCGTTAAAAAAATAAACACCAACCGGTAATATGAGAATAAAAGGTTATATATTGTTTATAATAAGTTATGCGCTCTGCTGCGGGAATGCCCATGCCCAACCCCGCAGCGGCAGCACTACCACCACTACCACCATAGAAACGCGCGTAGTGGAAGTAACCCGTACCTATGAACGCACGATTGTTGACGCCGACCGTATAGCCGTGCCTTTGAAAACCAGCGATACCATTTCCGGCTTCACCACCTCGTTCACGTACAAAGTCGACCCGGAGTACCTGCCCGTATTCAGCGTTTCCACCAACCTGCAAGCTGCCGCCATAGAAGAACGCGTAGACGCGCCCCTGCGGAACTACGGCTACCTGCGGCTGGGATTAAGTTACCCATGGGCGCCGCTGGCTGACCTTTACCTGCATAACCGGAATATTAAAAATTCCATCCTGAGCATTTATTATAACCACCGCTCTTATTGGGCAAATACGGCGCTGGTGGCGGAACAGCCGGAAGGCTATACCCTTCCCGCTACCATTATCGGATACAATGCGCAACACGATTTGGGCGTATCATTGCAGCACCGGATTAAAAACACGCTGCTGCATGCCTCGTTCGGGTACAAACGGCGCTACCTCCTGTTCCACGGGCATGACACCGCCTACCTTGCCCGCCTATCCAGCGACTACCCCAGCTATGTTGACGCTATTAATAACGACTCCGGTTATATAAAAAGGAAGCTGGAACAGGTATACAATATTTGTAACGCCGAACTGGGTATTGCCTCTAAAAACGTTTACGACGGGTTTACCTATAACGTAAATTTTACTTTCGGCTATACGCACGACAAGGCTATTACGGCGCAGAGCCAGATGACCGGCATGCCCGTGTCGGAATACCTTGGCGGCATTCACGGCAAAATTGCACAAACCTTTGCCCATACACATTCGGGCAGCCTTGCTTTCAGGGCAACGGTTTTCAACAAAGAAAATGCCGCACGGCTGTCCGACGGCTTGTTTACCGTTACGCCCGCGTATGAATACCAAAAAGACGGCATCAGCATTTCGGTAGGCGCGAACATTGAAGGCGCCTATAACTCACATACGCCCCGTCGCGACTCGGGCAAACTGTCCTTACACTTTTTCCCGGATATATCATTCACCGCAAAAGTCTCTGACTATTTCACCGCCTATGCGAGGATATACGGGCAAACAACCATCAATACCTACCAAAAAACCGCTCTCGAAAACCCCTATATCCTTCCGGGATTAGCCATCGATAACACCCAAACGCCTGTGGACGTAACTGCCGGCGGAAAAGGACGGATATTTGATATTGCCGGCTACAATGTGTTCGTATCCTATGCCTACTCGGACAACATGTATTTTTACGTAAACAGCATGCAAGCGCTTGCCGGAGACCCTTCCGACCCGTTTATACCGGGTTACCTGCTGAATAATTTTGACGTGGTATATAATAAAACCAGCCGCTTCACCATTGGCGGCGATGTGGATTACACCCTTGCCGGCTTTGAAGCCATTGCCCGCGCGCGTTATTATTTTTATTCCTTTAACAAAAGCATGGAAGGTTTCAAGGCATGGCACAAGCCGGCATGGGAACTCCATGCCAACCTCCGTTACAAATACGATGAATTTACCTTTGGCTTGGGCATGGCTGCACGCGGCAGTGCGCCGGTACGCTACGAAAACCCGGAAACGGGAATAATCGCCGCCTCCATAAAACCCTACTTTGACCTCTCGCTACAGGTGGAATACAAATGCTACAAATGGCTGTCTGCTTTTGTATACGGCAATAACCTGCTCAACCGGCATTACCAAAACTACTACCTTTACCTGCACCATGGCGTCAGCGGCGGCGCGGGCGTAGCGATGATATTTTAGCTTCAATCCGCGTAATTCGTACATTAACGTAATTCGTCTAAAATCAGCCTAATTCGCCTAAATCCGCGAAATCTTAAAAAAAAAAATTCATGCAAGAAACCGCTTTTACGATATTTTAAACTATCTTTGTACCGTCGTTGCATTAATTTTGACATAGTAGATCAAAATTTGTATATGATATTCAGGCGAATGCAAACAGAGCGGATGAATTTGGGGATGAAAAAAATGCAAAAATAAAAAACACGCTCGTCAGAAAGAACAAAGGATCAGTGTATAGCAAGTAAAAAAAGCGTGAAAAAACAGGACGAAACACGGGATGAATGATGTGTTTTTTAAGATGCAAAATTAAATCACACACTCATAATAGCCGGGAAATCAGTAGAGAAGAAAATAAGCGAAGAAATTAAGGACGATTACAGCGAAAAAAAATAGCACTTTTTGGAAGCGCTAAGGATGAAGAACATATGAGACAATTTTGATCTACTATGTCAAAATTAATATAACGCCGGTACAAAGATAATTAAAATATCGTAAAACCTATTTTTTGCATGAATATTTTTTTTTAAGATTTCGCGGATTTAGGCGAATTACGCTGAGAATAAGGATTTAAGGGAATGGCGCAAGTTAATTAGGAATTAGAAATTAGAAATTGGGAATTG
>JAIRLT010000240.1 GCA_031259225.1 Prevotellaceae bacterium | reverse complement strand
AATTTGCTAGATTTCTATCTTAGAATAATAGCCAAACTATTTTGGCTTTGTCATCAAATAAAGAACGTAACTAATACTGCAAATATATAACAATATTTTTTAACTGCAAATTTTATTTTGCATTTATTGCAATAAAAAGAGGCTGTCCGGTGGACAGCCTCTTTTTATTATACTTTAAAACGTTTGGTTAGATATTGCTTTGGAATTTGGCAAATTCAATATCTTTTTGCGCCCGCGCTTTCAGCGAAGCGTCTTTTGCATACGCATCTTTAAGTTCGGAAGCTACTTGCGAGCCGTTACCGTTGCGGGCGGCAATCACTGCCTTCAGGTAAGACGCTTTTGCGGTGGTTACGTTTTTCAGGATGTCGGATGCTTTACTGTAATTTTGCACCAACACATTTGCTAAAGCTGCATTGAAAGTGTTGCTCGACGCCAGTTTGCTAACGGCGTCGGGATAATTGCCCTTGAGGATAGCGATAACTGCCGTATTTTGCGTAGCGGCAGGAAGCTTTCCGGCTTCAGTAAATAATTTTTCGGCATCGTCGATACGTCCTTCGCGCAAGGCAACTACGCCATTGTTGTTTTTCACTATGTCATTTGCAGTGGTAACTTTAGCCAATGCTGCTTTTGCATCTGCTAATTTACCTTCCGCCAAACGAACATACGCCAAATTATTGTAAGCGCGCCAGTCGCCGAATTTTTCACCGGCTTTTTCGTACAAACTTACTTTTGTAGCATTGTCGTCAACAAGCGTAGCGGCATGTAACAACGCTTCCACGTCTAATCCTTCTACATTATTTTGCGCCACAAAATCGGACAATTCCTGATCGGTATAATTTTGTACGGTAACATTGGCAACCAACGAAGCGCGGCGTAATTCAGGCAATACTTTATCTGCCAATACCTGGTAAACTTTCGACATGTTTTTAATTTCACGTTCGCGAACTACCGGGTCGTTGTACATGGAAAGCACGCGCAGGATTAAATCTTTGTCCTGAATAGTTGACGCGGCGACTAATTCGCTAAAACCATCCCAGTCTTCGGAAATTGTGGACAGGTTTACAGCGCCTTTATTTTTTATCTTCCTTGTTGCATTGTCCAATGCCGATTTGGCGGTTTTGCTGCGGTCAGACGATAATTTTGTGTTCAATTGTTCCGGTCCGTCGGGCGACGCATAAGCTACAATGTTGGTTCCTGCAATTTGTTTCCGTTCGTTTTTGTTGGCTTCTTCCAAAAATGTTTTCAAAGCTTTTATGTCGGCTTTTGACAGTTCCGATGAACGAACGGCTGCACTTTGGATCTGGTATTTGATTTGCGCTTCTTGCGTTTCGGTATAGGTTGGCTGGTAAGCGTTGGGGGCAAGCACCGGCACGCCGTCTGTGTCCACTAATTTATAAGTGATAATCGTTCCGTCGGCTAATTTGAACGGCGACGGGAAATCAGTTGCTTTGTTTTTGTAATGCAATTTTACACGCAAATCCAGATGCGCCGATTGCATGCCTTCTTTGTACTTAAATTGCACAGCTTGCGAAGCGCTGCCTCCTGTTTGTGGAATGGTCGTATAATTGCTGGATACGCCTTCACCTTGCAACCATTTGGATGCGCCTACTTCTTCGCCACCTTCATAAACCAGCACGGGAATAACTTCCAATACGGCTTTCTTGTGGAAATATTTAGCGGGAAATGTAAGCGTATAACGGGCGTCAATAACATCCGCTTTTGCTTCCAATACTTGCGGGTCGCAACTTTTTTGCACTTGGTCGGCAGCATCAATCATCTTACTTGGGTTAGAGCAAGCAGATACCAATAAGCCAATACTTACTACTGTCAGTAGGTTAAAAGAAACTTTTTTCATGATTTTTATTTTTAAATTTTAATACTTTAGAGTTTTTTCGTTTAACACAATATTTCGTGATTGCAAAGATAAACATTTTTTTTGAAACCACAAGCTATTTAGTTTATTTTTTTAAAAAAATATTTCCCGCGCATTTCTTAATAAAGGTGCAATGCCTGTAGCCGTTGTAAATCTTCGGGGGTGTCCACTGCATAGGTAGGGAATTCGGTTATGGCTACTTTTATCCGGAAGCCGTTCTCTATCCAGCGCAACTGTTCTAAATTTTCCGCCAATTCCAATGTCGACGGCTGTAACTGTGCCAATTGCATCAACACCGCCGTGCGATAAGCATACAGCCCTACATGTTTGTAAAAGGGAGCTTGCCGGCTCCAGTCGTCCCGGGGCGCATTACGCACGTAGGGAATTGCCGAACGGCTGAAATAAATCGCTTCGCTATCAGCATTCAGTACGACTTTGGGCGTATTGGGATGGAAAATGTCTTCGCCCGGTGCAAAATGCTTCACGAGCGTGGCAATTTGCGTATCGGGCGAGGAGATGCACCTGGTCAATTGTTGCAACTGTTCCGGCGCAATAAACGGTTCATCGCCCTGTATGTTTATAATGATTTCAAAATTGGTATTCCTGTCCAGACGGATTTTTGCCGCCGCTTCGGCGCAACGGTCAGTGCCGCTGCGGAGCGTAGCCGACGTCATTATTACATTGCCTTCAAATGCTTCCACAGCAGCAGCAATACGCTTGTCGTCCGTTGCCACATACACCAGCGGCAACGCTTGTTGCGCCTGTTCATATACGCGTTGGATCATCGTCTTCCCGCCAATGTCCGCTAACGGTTTGCCGGGGAAACGGGTAGAAGCATAACGCGCAGGAATGATACCAAGAATTTGCATCTTTATTGGCTGTAAATTTTCACAAAGGTATAAAAAAAGAATTAAAAATTAGGAATTAAGAAGCAGGAATTTACGTAGTCAGAGCTTGAATATTGAAAATTGAAAATAATGGTTAGCGCTTAGTGGGGCTGGCGCGACAACTTTTAATTTCTAATTCTTTGAAAGGCTATAAACATGCCGCCACTAACGGGGTTTGCGGAAAATTAATAACCGGAAAAGGAAAGGATGGGAAGATAATTGATGGGATAAATTATGAAACCTTGTATTCAAACGCCACGTTCTTCAATTCGTCATTTGCTTTCGCCACTTTTTTTGCCAACCCGTTTTTGAACAGTTGGATTTTTTTCAACAGTTCCTCATCGCCGGTGGCTAAAATTTGCGCCGCCAAAATCCCTGCATTGTGTGCGCCGTCAAGCGCCACCGTAGCCACAGGAATGCCGGAAGGCATTTGCAGGATGGACAACACGCTGTCCCACCCGTCCATCGAATTGGCGGATTTAATGGGAACGCCAATGACGGGAACAGGCGTAAGAGCCGCAATGATACCGGGCAAATGTGCAGCGCCTCCGGCGCCGGCAATCGCCACTTTAACGCCGCGCGTATGTAAATTCTTGGCAAAATCAACGACCAGCTCGGGTACGCGGTGCGCCGAAAGCGCATTTATTTCAAAGGGAATTTGCATATCATTCAAAAATTTTGCCGCAGCCGACATCACCGGCAAATCCGACGTGCTGCCCATTATAATACTGACAAGTGCTTTCATTTTTTATGTTACGTGTTTAATGGTTGATTTGATAAATAGTTTTTAGTAGTACAAAAATAATAACTATTTTTACACTTTTAAAATTTATTATTAAAAAATATCATGAAACGGGTAAAATTGCACGATAAGGAATTTGAAATTGCTATCCGGCACGACCAAATTCAAACCGCCATAGGAGTAGTGGCGCAAAAGATCCGCGAGGACATGAAAAACGAGTATATTCCCGTTTTCTTGAGCGTGCTGAACGGCTCGTTCATGTTTACATCGGATTTGCTGAAGCAAATGGACTTCAATTGCGAAGTGTCGTTTGTAAAACTGGCGTCTTACAGCGGCGTTACTTCCACAGGAAAAGTGCAGGAACTTTTGGGCTTGAGTACCGACATCCGCGGTCGCACGGTGATTATCGTGGAAGATATTGTGGATACCGGGCATACATTGGTGGATTTGGTAGCGGTATTGAAAAAACACCAGCCAAAACAAATCAAAGTGGCGACCTTCCTGCTGAAACCGGATGCGTACGATAAAGATATCCCCATTGATTATGCCGGCATGAAGATCCCGAATGATTTCATCGTCGGGTACGGGTTGGATTACGACCAGTTGGGACGTAACCTCCGCAACATTTATAAAATCGTAAACTGATTATCTAAAAAAAACACTATGTTAAATATTGTTCTCTTTGGTCCCCCGGGTGCGGGGAAAGGCACGGTAGCAAAAAAAGTCGCTCAACAGGAAAATTTAGTGCACCTGTCCACCGGTGATATGTTGCGCGAGGAAATAGAACGCGGCTCTGCGCTGGGCAAAGAAGCCGGGCAGTTGATTGCCCAAGGGCATTTGGTGCCCGATGAAGTGGTTATTGCGATGGTGCGCGAATTTGTAAAACGGGCTATGCCGTGCAATGGTTTTATTTTCGACGGGTTTCCGCGTACAACGGAACAAGCGAAAGAACTGGATGCAATAATGGCGACGCAAGGAACAGCTATTACCATGATGATTGCTTTGGAAGTAAGCGAAGACGAAATTATCCGCCGGATGCTGAACCGCGCAGCCATTGAAGGTCGTCCCGATGATACTATCAGCGTCATCCGTAAACGTATTGCCACCTATCATGAAAAAATAAAAACCACGGGCGATTATTATAAACTGCAAAACAAATACTATACGGTTGATAGCAGCTTTACGCCTGAAAACACGTTGCAGCAAATATTGTTAATCGTGAAGCGATAATTAGTGCGCTTGCCGCCATTCATAATTCATAATTCAAAATTCAAAAAAGTGGCTGTTTCCAATTTTATAGACTATGTGCGTTTGTTTTGCGCGTCCGGTGCGGGTGGGAAAGGATCTATGCACTTGCGCAGGGAAAAATATATACCCAAGGGGGGACCCGACGGCGGCGACGGTGGACGCGGCGGACATATTATACTGCGCGGGAATAAACAACTTTGGACGCTTATCCATTTGAAGTACCGCAAACATATCCGTGCGGAAGCCGGCGGTGCGGGAAGCGGCGCATTATGTCACGGCTCCAACGGTAAAGACATTATTCTTGACGTACCGCTTGGAACGATTGTCAAACGCGCCGGAACGGATGATATAATAGTCGAAATAACAGCGGACGGCGAAGAAAAAGTATTATTACACGGCGGACGCGGCGGCAAGGGGAATGCCTATTTTAAAACCCCTACCAACCAAACGCCACGCTATGCCCAGCCGGGCGAACCCGGCGAAGAGAACTGGTTTGTTTTTGAACTAAAACTGTTAGCAGATGTGGGGTTGGTCGGGTTTCCCAATGCGGGAAAATC
>JAIRLT010000237.1 GCA_031259225.1 Prevotellaceae bacterium | reverse complement strand
GCCGACTTATGACTTATGACTTACGACTTACGACTAAAAACTGAGTGCAACAAATAACCGCCGATGCAGAAATGCACCGGCGGTTTTTTTTAAATCTTTGAATTTTGAAATCTTTAAATCATTCCGGCGCGCCAGCCCCTTCACCCTTTACCTTGTACCTTTTGCCCTTTACCCTAAAAGAAGAACTGCCGGTGCAGAAAGCGACCAACCCTCGCCGTTTTATCGCGCGAAGCGCATTTATCAGTTGCGCGCAGCGCATTTATCGCCCGCAGGGCATTTATCGCCCGCAGCGCATTTTAATCCGTAAATTTTCTCTATCTTTGCCGCCAATTATGGAAATCATCATATCGGGAGTAGGAATAGTGTCGGGCATTGGTTCCGGAACAGCGGAAACCTTGCAGGCAATAGCCGGGAAAAAGCCGGGACTGGGAACATTGACGCTTTTTAATTCGGTGTATAAAAATACTATTCCCGTAGCGGAAGTGAAAGCAAGCAATAGCGAATTGAAACAGCGGTTAGGTTTACCGGAAAAGAAAACTTTTTCGCGCACTACACTGCTGGGGCTGCTCGCCGCCACGCAGGCTGCCGCCGACGCCCGGCTGCCGGAAAGGAAAGGTCTGAGGACAGGGTTTGTTTCCGGCACTACGACCGGCGGAATAGACCGGAGCGAAAATTTCTACCGCGCCTTTTTTGCCCATCCGGATAAGGGACGGCTGCGGGATGTCGCCGTACATGACTGCGCCGACAGCACGGAACAAATCGCCATCCGTATCGGGGCAACCGGTTATGTTTCCACCATCAGCACAGCCTGCTCGTCGGGCGCGAATGCTATTATCCTCGGCGCACGGTTAATCAAACACGGCATCGTCGATTGCGTCGTCGCCGGCGGCGTGGACGCCTTATGCAAATTTACCCTGAACGGTTTTGCGTCGTTGAAAATCCTGGACAGCGCCCCTTGCCGCCCGCTTGATGAAAGCCGCGCCGGATTGAACCTCGGCGAAGGCGCCGGCTATGTAGTGCTGGAAAGGAAGTCGGACGGCGTTCCCACGCCTTATTGCCGGCTGGCAGGATATGCCAACGTTTGCGAGGCTTTCCATCAAACCGCCTCGTCGCCCGAAGGGCATGGTCCCTTTGAAGCAATGCGGCAGGCGCTGGACGCCGCCGGTATAGCCGCCGGAAAAGTAGACTATATCAATTTCCACGGCACCGGAACGCCAAACAACGACCTCGCCGAAGGAAACGCCGTGAAACGGCTTTTTGCTAAGAAAATACCTTTCCTGAGTTCCACCAAAGCCTTTACGGGGCATACGCTGGGCGCTGCCGGCGGCATAGAAGCCGTGCTGTCGGCGCTGGCAATTAAACACGGTTTGCTGTACCCCAACCTGAACTATGCGCAGCCTGTTGCAGAACACGGGCTAATACCGGTTACCGCTTTCCGGCAGGGCGAAGGAATAAATGTAGTATTGTCCAATTCCTTCGGCTTTGGCGGCAATAATTCCTCTTTACTGTTTTCAAAAACATGAACGTATACCTTCTTGCATCTGCTTCCGTCAATCCCGTAACGGAGTTACCGGATACGCTGCTTCCGGCGGCAGCCGTCCTGCCGGAAGGGAACCGCCGTATAGCGCGGGAACCGGATTATAAAAAGTATATTCCCGACGCGAACGTCCGGCGGCGGATGAGCCGGGTGATGAAGATGGGCACGGCGGCGGCGGTGCAATGCCTGTCGCAAGCCGGCAAGCAACCTGATGCTATTATCACGGCTACCGGCTGGGGTTGCCTTGGCGATACGGAAAAATTCCTGGACAACATGATAGGGAATGACGAATACTTACTCAATCCTACGCCGTTCTCCCAGTCCACATTTAATACCATTGGCGCACAGGTCGCCATTGCCCTGAAGAATACGAGCTACAATATAACCTACGTCCACCGCGGGATTTCCTTTGAAAACGCCCTGCTCGACGCCATGATGAAAATACGGGACGGCGAAGCGGCGCAGGTCTTGGTGGAAAGTTATGACGAATATACCGGCGCCTCGTTCAAAATTATGGAGCGGATGGGCTTCTGGCGGCACGGCGCCGTTTGCGGCGAGGGCGTGCAGTGCTTTATGCTTTCCGCGCAGCCCGGCGCTGCCGGAAAAATACGGCTGCGGGATGTGCTGTGCATCTTTGGCGATGACCCGCAAATGCTGGAAGAACAGTTGACGCTGTTCCTCCGGAAGCACCACTTGCACCCGGGAGCGGTAGATGTGTTGCTTTCGGGAAGGAACGGGAACAACCCCCACTGCTCCCGCTACCGGTGGGTGGAAGAATTTTTCAAAACCGCTTCGCCGGTGGTGTACAAGCCGTTCTTCGGCGACTACCCGACCGCATCGTCGCTGGCGTTATGGCTGGCAGGGCGGTTGATAGCGCAACAGCAGTTGCCGGGCTGGCTGTCGGACACGCCGCCGGAACAAATCAACAGGATTGTAATATACAATCATTATAAAGAGAAAAACCATTCTTTCCTGTTAGTGGAAAAAGAACCGTAATCCTATGTATTTGCCTGTATTCATCGGTATCCTCTGCGGGATTTTAGTTTTCCTGGTTTATGCGTCCGCCGCTATCCGCTCCGGCGTATACCTGAAAGCCGTATGCCGGCTTAAAACCGATGAAAAAGTAGTAGCGCTGACTTTCGACGACGGTCCCGACAGCATTACGACCCCGAAAATATTGGACATCCTGTCGGGCTATGGAATTCCCGCCCTGTTTTTTTGCACCGGGCATAAAATGGAAGGACAGGAACACTTGCTGCAGCGCATGGTGGACGAAGGGCATGGGCTCGGCAACCACACGTACGCTCATTCCGCCCTGTTCCCCCTCCTGCCGCTTGCAAAGATGAAAAAGGACATGCAAAAATGCGAAGAACGGATACAACACTTTACGCATTGCCGCCCCTTCTTCCGCCCGCCGTTCGGCGTGACCAACCCCACGGTGGCGAAAGCAGCCGCACAGTTGGGCTACCGTACGATGGGCTGGAACGTGCGTTCATTCGATACGGTAAAAAAAAATTACCGGGACGTGGCAAAACGGATAAACAAAAAACTGCAACCGGGGAATATTATTTTATTGCATGATACTACGCCGGCAATGCCGGAATTGTTAACAGATATTATTAATTATGCACGGCAACAGGGCTACCGCTTTGTCCGTGCCGATAAATACGGGGGAGGAACAACATGAGGTTTACCATTTCTTTTTTCTATGTGATGTTATGCGCATGGGCTGCCGCCGCGCAAACGGATTTTACGCCGGTGGCTTCCACCGGGCAATTGGACGCCGCCCTGACGGCAGCGACGAACAAGGTGAACGCTATCGAAAGCGATTTTGTACAGACCAAGTACATGGATATGCTCTCTGAAAAGATTGTGTCCACAGGAAAGTTTTACTACAAAAAAGCCAATAAAATCGCGTTGGATTATACCAGCCCGGTGCATTATTTAATAGTGATTAACGGGCAACAAATAAAAATAGTTTCCGACGGGAAAAAGAATATATACGAATTGCGCGCCAACAAAATGATGTCGCAAACAAGCGTGCTGCTCTCGGCGTGCATGACCGGCAACCTGCCGCTGCTCTCAAAGGATTACCATTTGGAATATGCGGAAAACGGTACGCAATACCGGATTAAAATATTGCCGCTGGACAGGATAAAATCCTACCTGAAAGAAATTGACATTTTCCTGAACAAACAGGATCTTTCGGTAGACCGGTTACGGATGACCGAGCCAACGCTTGATTATACCGAATATGTGTTCACCAACAAAAAGAAAAATACGTCCTTGACCGATGAAATATTCCGCATTGATTAAGATAAGCGCCGCCGTTTTGATACTGGGCGCCTGCGCGCCGGAAATCACGAAAGGATTTCGCAAGACGGGCAAAGCGGCGGTGGCGGCGCAAGACCTGTATCCTTTCTGGATGCCGCAACGAACGCATTTGTTCACCATGAAAATCGATTTCCGGGAACATCATTTCAGCGGGCTGCTGCTGGTCAAGCAGGCGGGCGCCGGGTATTACCGGATGGTTTTTAATACGCATTTCGGTTTGGGCGTTTTTGATTTCGAGTTCCGCCGCGGCACGTTCCTCGTCCATTCCTGCCTCGACGCATTGCACAGGAAAAGCGTGTTGAACCTGCTCGAAAAAGATTTCCGCACGCTGTTCTTCCTCGATGTGGAACCCTTCGCCAATACGGCGGTGGTATACCATTCGCCCGCCGACCCGTCCCTGGAAGTAAACAGGATTAACGGCAGGTATTACCTGAAAAATACTACACAAAAAACGCTTTTGAAAATGGAAGTCCCCCGCTGTTTCAATTCCGGATACTATGATTTCTCCCATTACAGGGACAACTTCCCGGAAACGATGACCATAAAGCACGGCGGCACCGGCTTGCAAATAGCGCTGGAAAAAATTCATAATACCACCGGCAGGTGATTATAGTATGGCAAAAAAAATAGTCGTTTTTTATTACACGCAAACCGGGCAGACATTGCAGGTGGCGCAGTCGGTTTGCCGACCTTTGGCGGAAGCGGGGCATACGGTAATTTATAAGGAAATTATTCCCGAACAGCCGCTGCCCTACCCTTGTAGCGGGAAAAGTTTTTTCCGGGCTTTCCCCGAAGCGCGCGAAGCCATTCCCTGCAAAATAAAACCCGTCGATTTAAGCGGCGCTGACGGCGCCGACTTGGTGATTATTGCTTACCAAGTGTGGTTTTTATCGCCTTCCACGCCTTTTCATGCGTTCTTCCAAAACGCCGCCATACAACAATATTTAAACGGGAAAAACTGTATCACCGTAACCGGCTGCCGCAACATGTGGGTGATGGCGCATGCCAAAATACGCTCCTACCTCCGGGACGCCGCCGGGAGATGGGTGGGGCATATCGTGCTGCAAGACCGCCATCCCAACCTGGTCAGCGTAATGACGATTGTGCGGTGGCTGCTTTACGGGAAAAAAGAAAAAAGCGGATGCCTGCCGGCTGCCGGCATTTCAGCCGCCGACCTGTCACATGCCGCCGTGTTCGGGGAAATTATCGCCGGCGCATTACATTCGGATGGTTGGAACAATTTACAGGAACAACTCCTTGCGGCAGGGGCGGTACATTATAAACCCGCCATCGTGTTCATGGAAAAAACCGGTTA
>JAIRLT010000203.1 GCA_031259225.1 Prevotellaceae bacterium | reverse complement strand
TATGGGGTCGTATGTGGCGCCCCCCGTTATTTCCGGCGCTACCATCAATGAATGCCCGTCGGAAACGGTTGTGCTTACAGCCACCGCTGCCGGCGCTACCTCCTTTACATGGTACAATGGCAGTACGCAAGTGCAAACCGGGACGAGTTCCGATTACTCGGCTACCGCAACAGGTATTTATACCGTAGAGGGGAAAAATGCCCATTGTTCGGGAACTACGTCGGCGGCAACATCGGTAACAATTAGCGTTTGTTTGCCTGACCCTGATTGCGACATGCCCACATTATACCAGCAAAACACCGCTTACGATGGTTCGGGCGCATGGAGTGCAGCGAACAC
Source organism: Prevotellaceae bacterium (assembly GCA_031259225.1). Lineage (GTDB taxonomy): Bacteria > Bacteroidota > Bacteroidia > Bacteroidales > UBA932 > JAIRKX01. Next base: position 5,122 of record JAIRLT010000203.1, on the reverse strand, counting down.
AGCCTGCAAGGCTCTGGGCGCTCGCTTACCGTCAATTACCGAACTAAGGTGTCTGTGCGTAAATGCCGATGCCTTGGGAATTCCGTACACCCCGTACAATGTATGGTCCAGCCTTGTGGTAAATTCAAGCTCGCACCGCTCGCTGCGCATGGGTACTTGTATATCCGAGTCATCTAGCAATACATTACCCTATCACTTCAGGTGTGTACTGTAGCTGGGGTTTGCAGGTGATATTTTTTTCCTTTTATCCTTTTTTTCTTTGCGCGCGAAGCGAGGGAACAGCGGTAGCACGGCTACATACCCACAGGGTAGCAACGCGCCACCTTACCTAATGAACACCGCCGCCGCGAATGCGGGCGGCGGTGTTTACGGGGTGGCGTGCCGTCAGGCACGCCATGTTGGTAGAAAACGGACACCGGCGTCTATCCCATCGTGCCGTAAGGCACGGCATGTGACGGTTCACATAGCGTGCCTCCGGCACGCAGGTAGCAGGTGTATTCGCCGCCTTTTCTACCAATATTCTGTCCCTCCGGGACAGGGTCATTGCGAGCGGCGTAGTCCGAAGGTCGCGTTGTCTTCCGCGAGAGTCGCGTTGTCTTCCGCGAGAGTCGCGTTGTCTTCCACGAGAGTCGCGTTGTCTTCCACGAGAGTCGCGTTGTCTTCCGCAAGAAGCGTTATGAATTATGAGTTATGAATTATGAATTAGCCGGCGCGCCAGCCAATCAGTCACATTAGCAACCTGCGTTCGGGATAAGAAATAGCCGTTTACGGCTTCCATGTCAATAGCCTGCCATGAAAAGGAACGATTTTGTCCGTTAGGACATATACCGTGAATGTCCTACGGACAATCTAAGGGGTGTGTATAATTCATTTTCTATTGATATGTATCGCCTACGGCGAATTAATAAGAATTAAGAATTAGGAATTAAGAATTAGGAATTAGGCTGGCGCGCCGGCTAATCAGAAAATAGAAATTAGAAATCAGAAATATAAAGTAAAGAAAACAGAACAAATAAAAATAAACAGGGACAAGCAGGTCTTTCCCCTACAATAAACCAACAAATAAACATTTAAAAATTAAAGATTATGTCAATTTTTTACAATCGTGTAGAGCGGATAAATCCGCAAGACAAAACGGCGCCGAAGAAATGGTATGCGACGTTAAAAACCATCCGCCAAGTGCGTGAAAAAGAAGTGGCGAAATTAGTCGCCGATGAAACCACCATGGATCGTAAGGAGGTGGAAATGGCGCTCGACCGTTTCGAGCAAATCCTCATCCGGCTACTGCTGGACGGGCACAGTGTCCAGTTAGGCGACTGGGGGTCTTTCTACCTGACGTGCAACAGCGCCGCCTCCGACACGAAAGCCGAAGTTACGGCAAGTAACATCAAAAACTTGAACATACGCTTTTCGCCCGGCGTAGAATTAACCGATGCGCTGAAACATGCCACATTTATAGCGGCAGAAACGCTGGTCAGCACGCCTACGAAATAAGCCACCATTCATGCCCGCCGGCAGGTACGTACCTATTGCCGGATGGATGAGCATCCTCCGTTGAATGGATGCGTATCATCTGTTGATTGGATCCGCTTCCTCCATTAAATAGATGCGTATCCTCAAGTTTCACCGAACGGGCATTACGTAAGATAGTAGGCAGTGCTGACGCGCCAGCCCCTTTCACCCTTTACCTTGTACCCTTCACCCAAAAGCTGGATGCAACAAAGAACTGCCGGTGCAGAAATGCACCGGCGGTTTTTTTTGAAATCTTTAAATTGTTAAATCTTTAAATTATTCCCCGAGTCTGCGCGGGGGTATGATAATTTCGCCCCTTCATGCTGTTTTTTGCCCCTGTAACGGTGTTTTTATCCCTGTTGCCGCTGGTTTCCCACTTTTTTTTGGAAGTTTTTTTCATAGGTTGTTCCTTTGCACCCAAAAATAAAATTAAACGTTATGCAAAAATTATCTTACGAACACGGCATCAGTGATGTCCCCCTGAAAGGGGAAACCATAGGGGAAAACCTGCGGCAAATCGTTGAAAAATATGGCGACCGCGAAGCATTGGTAGTCATAGAACAAAATTACCGCGCGACCTATAATGAATTTTGGGCGCAAACTACCGAACTCGCCAAAGGGCTTATGGCATTTGGCATCAAGCGCGGTAACCGCGTGGGCATTTGGGCTGCCAACCGGTTTGAGTGGGTACTGGTACAGTATGCCACCGCCCGCATCGGGGCGATTATGGTAAACATAAATCCGGGTTACAAAACCACCGGCTTGCAGTATGCGCTGGAACAATCCAAAATAGACTTGCTGATTGCCGCTTCGCACTTCCGCCAGACGGATTATATTGATTTATTAAACCGCGTGCGACCGCATTGCGACTATCCGGAACGTACGATTATCATAGAGCAGGATTGGGAAAAATTGATAAAGGCGGCGGTAAAAACCAGCGACGCAGAACTGGCGGAACGCGAAAACACGCTTCAATTCGACGACCCGGTGAATATCCAGTACACCTCCGGCACAACCGGCTACCCGAAAGGCGCCACGCTATCGCACCACAATATCCTGAACAACGGCTTTTTTATTGGCGAACGAATGTTCTATACCGAAAAAGACCGCGTCTGTATCCCCGTTCCTTTTTACCATTGCTTCGGGATGGTGTTGGGCAATATGGCATGTACGTCGCATGGCGCGTGTATGGTGATTGTCGGCGAATCGTTCGACGCCGAAACGGTGATGCAGGCGGTGATGAACGAAAAATGCACTTCGTTGCTGGGCGTTCCTACGATGTATATTGCCCAGCTTGAGCATCCCAGTTTTAGCAAATATGATTTTTCCAGTTTGCGCACCGGTATCATGGCAGGTTCGCCCTGCCCGATAGACACCATGCGGCAGGTGCAGTCGAAAATGAACATGAAAGAAATAACCGTCTGCTACGGGATGACGGAAACGTCGCCCGTATCGACGCAAAGTTTTGCCAACGACGAAATCGAAAAACGGGTGAGTACGGTTGGCACGGTGCATCCGCATGTGGAAATAAAGATTGTGGATGAGAAAGGCGATATTGTTCCCCGCGGCATGCCGGGCGAATTTTGCACGCGCGGCTATTCCGTCATGATTGGCTACTGGGACAACCCTGAGGACACCACCGCCATTATCGACAAGCAACGCTGGTTGCACTCCGGCGATGTGGCGATTATGGATGACGAGGGATATGTCAAAATTACCGGGCGTATCAAGGATATTATCATTCGCGGGGGCGAGAACATTTCGCCGCGCGAGATTGAGGAATTCCTCATTTCGCACGAGGCAGTGGCGGACGTGTATGTTATCGGCGTGCCGAGCGCAAAATACGGCGAAGAAGTGATGGCATGGGTAAAAATCCGCGACGGCTACGAATTAACCGAAGAGCAGTTGCGCCGTTTCTGCAAAGACCAAATCGCCACCTACAAAACGCCCCGTTATTGGAAATTTGTAGATGATTTCCCAATGACCGTTTCCGGCAAAATCCGCAAAGTGGATATGCGCGAAATATCCGCCAAAGAACTCGGGCTGGACAATTTAGTGAAGGGATAAGGGTAAAAGGTTAAGGGTTGAAGGGTGAAGGGGCGCTTGGTTTTTAACTTTTTTCCGCAGCCGCAGGTTCAACAGCAGCGAAGGCGATAAATTTCCGCACGTACGGAAATAAGTTTCCTCCCGTGCGGAAATAAATTTTCACACGGGAGGAAATAAATTTTCGCACGGAAGCGGTTATTTCAGCGATTTCACGATTGCTTCAAAGGCTTGCGGACGGTTCATCGCCAAGTCGGCAAGCGCCTTTCGGTTTAAGGCGATATTGCCGGCAGCCGCCTTACCCATAAATTCCGAGTAAGTCAAACCGTGCTGGCGGCAAGCGGCGTTGATACGTTGAATCCACAATGAACGGAAGACCCGCTTTTTCGTTTTGCGGTCGCGATACGCATAGGTTAATCCTTTTTCGTAAGTGTTTTTAGCGACAGTCCACACATTGGCGCGCGCCAAAAAGTTACCTTTGGTGAGTTTGAGGATTTTTTTGCGGCGGGCTCTTGACGCCACCGCATTCGTTGAACGAGGCATAATTTGTTTGTTTTGCGAATGCCAGCGTTCCGGTGAAGGACTCTTTTAGCTGGGCATTCAGGTTAATAAAATAAATTGTTAGACGACGAGTAATTCTTTAATACGTTTTTCGTCGGCAGGAGCCACTAACGCCGTATGCGTTAAATTACGTTTTTGCTTGGTCGTTTTTTTCGTCAAGATGTGGCTTTTGTAAGCGTGTTTACGCTTTACTTTTCCCGAGCCGGTGAGCGTGAAACGCTTCTTTGCACCGGAATTCGTTTTAATTTTTGGCATCTCTTTTTAATTTTTATTGGTTTTAATTTATGTTCTATGTCTTCACTGCCTGCTGCAACTGCCTACTTTTTTTTCGCCAGCGGCGCAAGCATCATAATCATTCGTTTTCCTTCCAGTTTCGGCAACTGTTCGGCTTTCCCGTATTCTTCCAAATCCACGGCAAACCGTAATAATAATTTTTCGCCCTGTTCGGGACGCATAATCGTACGCCCCTTGAAAAACACATAGGATTTGACTTTTGCGCCTTCCTGCAAAAAACTTTGCGCATGTTTCAGCTTAAACAGGTAATCATGTTCATCGGTATTTGGACCAAACCGCACTTCCTTAATCACTATTTTTGCCGCATTCGCCTTCATCTCTTTTGCTTTCTTGCGTTGCAAATAAAGGTATTTTTGGTAGTCAATAATTTTACATACCGGTGGATCGGCATTCGGCGATATTTCCACTAAATCCAGTTCCATGCCCTGCGCCATGCGCAAAGCCTCAAGAATAGGAAATACGCCCTGGTGATTAGGAACATTATCGCCTACTAACCGGACTTCACGAACGCGAATTTCTTGGTTTATGCGAAGCTCCGGTACTTGCTCCTTCCTTCTGTTGTCCGGTCTCGGTCTTCTTGCCGGCGACGTTCCCGGCGTATAAGCCGGACGCGGTCTGTACGGTGTTGCTATAGTTTTTTCCTCCTATGTTTATTATTTACAGAGCGCGAAAATACAATTTTTTTTAGATATGACAAAATTTATTTTTATTA
>JAIRLT010000202.1 GCA_031259225.1 Prevotellaceae bacterium | reverse complement strand
GCGTTTTCCGCGAGGTCGCCATTCCTGATTTATTTTTGTATCTTTGCAGGCATTAAAAAGATTACAACAACTTATGATGAAAAAAATACATGCAATATGGAGCGATAAACGGTTCCGCTTCGGGCTGGTAGCCATGTGCTATACGTTATGGGTTATCTGGCTGGGCAACTATTGGTGGCTGTTCGGGCTGCCGGTTATTTTCGACCTCTACATTACCGGAAAGGTGAAATGGGCGTTTTGGAAAAAGAACTATAAACCGGGCGAGAAACGCAACAAATGGCTTGACTGGCTCGATGCCATCATATTTTCCTTTGTTGCGGCGGCATTCCTGCGGATGTATTTTTTGGAAGCCTACATGATACCGACGTCCTCTATGGAACGCTCGCTGCTGACAGGCGATTATTTATTTGTGAGCAAAGTAGCCTACGGACCGCGCGTGCCGGAAACGCCGCTGTCGCTGCCGCTGGTGCACAATACGCTGCCGGTTATCAACACAAAATCGTATATCGAAAGCGTGAAATGGAAATACCGCCGCCTGCCCGGTTTCGGCACGGTACAACGCAACGATGTGGTGGTATTCGGTTTCCCGCACGGCGATACGGTGCTGACGAAAGAGCCGCAGGAAGACTATTATAAACATGTACGCATCAGCGGAAAGGAAAATGTGGTGAGGGCTTTTGGTCCGGTGATTGTGCGACCGGTGGATAAAAAAGATAATTACGTGAAACGCTGCGCCGCCATTGCCGGCGACACGCTGGAAATACGCGATGGAAAAGCATGGATCAACGGCGTGCAGCAACCGGCTTTCCCCGGCATACAATATACTTATACCATCCGTACAAACGGCACCTCCATCAACGAACGGATATTGGACAGGCTGGATATTTCCTACCATGAAGACGGCTTCGACCCGACATTGCCCGGCTACCGGCGCATGCCGCTGACCAATGACGCCATGGAACAAATAAAAAAACTGCCCAATGTGGTGGAAATCGTGCAGAATAACGATATATTCCCGCACGATTTCCCCGACTCGCCGCTCATGATTTTCCCGTTCACCGAAAACAACCGGTGGACGCGCGATAACTTTGGTCCGCTATGGATACCTAAGGGCGGCGCTACCGTTGCGCTCACGCTGGACAACCTGCCTTTATACCGGCGCATCATCAGCGTATATGAGCAAAATACTTTGGCGGTACGCGACGGGGAAATCTATATCAACGAACAGCCGGCAGACAGCTATACGTTCAAAATGGATTATTATTTTATGATGGGCGACAACCGCCACAACTCGCTTGATTCGCGCTACTGGGGCTTTGTCCCGGAAAACCACGTAGTAGGGAAACCGGCGTTCATCTGGTTTTCTACCGACCGCTTTAAAAAATTCCCGATGAATATCCGTTGGGGAAGGCTTTTCAATAGTATTAAGTAGATTTACGGATTTACAGGTTTACAGGTTTACGGATTTACAGATTTACAGATTTACAGATTTAGGCTGGCGCCGGTATGAATTAGGAATTAAGAATTAGGAATTAGGAATTAAGAATTAGGAATTAAGAATTAGGCTGGCGCCGGTGTGAATTAGGAATTAAGAATTAGGAATTAAGAATTAGGCTGGCGCGTCAGCCAATTAGTCACATTAAATAATTAGTCACATTAGCACATTAATTAGTCACATTAAATAATTAGTCACATTAGCACATTAATTAGTCACATTAGCACATTAATTAACCACATTGACGCAACAATTGCCGCTATCTCAACGCCTGCGGGCAAAGGCGGTATAGCGGTGGTACGTGTCAGCGGTGCGGGCGCCATAGCGCTGGTAGAAGAAATCTTTGTGGCGCGAACGGCAAAAAAAATAACGGGCATGCCGGCACGCCGCCTGGTATTCGGCGAACTGCACGACAACGGCGAAAAAATTGATGAAGTAATCCTTAGTATTTTCCACGCACCGCATTCGTTTACCGGTGAAGATACGGTGGAGATTTCCTGCCATGGTTCGGTGTATATCCAGCAGCGGATTTTACAGTTGCTGCTCTCGAAAGGCGCGCGCATGGCTACTGCCGGGGAATTTACACAACGCGCATTCCTTAACGGGAAAATGGATTTGGCGCAAGCCGAAGCAGTCGCCGACCTTATTGCGTCGGAGAGCGCGGCGGCGCACCGCGTAGCGCTGCAACAACTGCGCGGCGGCTTTTCGGAAGAATTGCAGCAATTGCGCCGGCAACTGCGGGACTTCGTGGCGTTGATAGAACTGGAATTGGACTTTTCCGAAGAAGAAGTGGAATTTGCCGACCGCGTCCAATTATCCGCCCTGTTGCAGACATTGCAAAATGTAACCGGGCGTTTATTGCAGTCGTTTGCACTGGGCAATGCTATTAAAAACGGCGTGCCGGTGGCTATCGTGGGACAGACAAATGTGGGGAAAAGCACGTTGCTCAATACCCTGCTGGGCGAAGAGCGCGCGATTGTTTCGGACATTCACGGCACCACCCGCGACAGTATAGAAGAAACCATACAGCTCGACGGCATAACTTTCCGGTTCATTGATACGGCAGGGCTTCGCCACGCCTCCGGGAAGGTCGAACAGTTGGGCATTGAGCGCACATGGGAAAAAATACGGCAGGCTTCCATTGTGCTGTTGCTCGTGGACGCCACGCGCCCCCAAACGTTTGCAGGTATTGAAGACGTGCGTGCACAACTGTCCGGCGGACAGCAATTGATTGTTGCGGTAAACAAAATCGATGCCGCCACCTGCGATGCGCCTTGCGCCGTAACGCCTGTATATATTTCGGCGAAAAACAAACAGGGCATCGCGCAATTAACGGAAGCGTTAATCAACAGCATAAACCGCGCACCGCTCGCGGCGGATGAAACTATTATCACCAACCTGCGCCACTATGAAGCATTACAACGCACGCAGGAAGCTCTTCAACGCGTTGAACAAGGTTTCGCCGGCAAACTCCCCGGCGACCTGATAGCCCAAGACCTCCGGGAGGCGCTGTACCACTTGGGAAGCATCACCGGCGAGATTACCTCCGGCGAAATACTGGAAACAATATTCAGCCGGTTTTGTGTGGGGAAATAATCTCGGAATTAGGAGTTATGAGTTATGAATTGGCGGGTGCCAACAACCGGTAATCAGAAATTCAACATCCCGTTATCGTTTCAAATATTTCCACGGTTGCCCGCGATTTGTTGAGAGTATAGAAATGCAGCCCCGGCGCGCCTTTCGATAGCAACTCCCGACATTGCGCAATGGCAAAATCCAAGCCGGTCTGATAGGCTTTCTTCGGATTGCCTTCACAGGATTTTATCTTTTCGTTCAACGCTTCCGGCATATTACTTATCATGGAAAAGCGTTTCCATTGCGAGAAACTGGTTATCGGCAGGATGCCGGGAATGATACGGCAACCAATGCCTGCCGCGCGGCATTGCTCCACAAAACGAAAATATCCGGCATTGTCAAAAAATAATTGCGTCAGCAAAAACGATGCGCCGGCGTCGGTCTTCTTTTTCAGGTTGGCAATATCTTGCGGCATGGAACCGGCTTCGGGATGTTTTTCGGGATATGCACCGCCGCCAATGCAAAAATCAAAACCGGCACTGCGGATAAAAGTCACCAACTCGCTGGCATACGCAAACCCGCCGGGATGCGGTTCAAAGGTTGCAGCGCCTTGCGGCGGGTCGCCGCGCAACAGCATCAGGTTTTCAATACCCATTGTTTGGATGAGTTGCATGTCGGCAATGATTTTTTCTTTGGAGGCGCCCACGCAAGTATAATGCGCCATGGTTTGCAAGCCTATTTTCTGTTGCAGGTAGCCGACCAGTGCAAAGGTGCGCTCCTGCGACGACCCGCCTGCGCCATAGGTTACAGACACAAACGACGGGTTAAGTTTCATCAGTTGCCCGACATTGATGCCGAAATCGACGGCGGAAATTTCATCTTTCGGCGGAAAAAATTCAAACGAGAAAGTGCGTGATTGTTGCTTAAAAATATCAGTGATTTTCATATTTACAGATTT
>JAIRLT010000036.1 GCA_031259225.1 Prevotellaceae bacterium | reverse complement strand
GGCTCATGGCGAATGCCGACAAAAGAGCAGGCGCAGGAATTGGTTGATAGCTGCGACTGGAAAGAAACCGAATCGAACGGCGTGAGGGGATTTCGCGTAACAGGCGAGAACGGCAACAGCATATTCCTTGCTGCCGGCGGTGGACGTGATGGGACGAGCATCCTGTATACGGTTGTCGGCGCGGATTTCTGGACGGGAGACATAAGCGACGCCGACGGCAAAGCATGGTGTTTCACCTTTTACAACGGCAATTACTACGTTGATGACCTGTGGCGGCACTACGGCTTTGCCATTCGCCCGGTAACGGATTAAAAACAGTTCGATATGAAAACAGTAACATTATCAAACGGCGTAGAAATGCCGATTCTCGGTCTTGGCGTTTATCGCATTGAGGATTTGGCAGTTTGCGAAAAAACCGTCTTGAATGCAATTTCAGCGGGATACCGTCATATTGACACCGCCGCGCTGTACCACAACGAAGAAGCGGTTGGTAACGCAATAAGGAAAAGCGGAGCGCCAAGAAAAGAAATTTTTGTAACCACAAAACTGTGGCTTACAGACAACGGATATGAAAGTGCAAAAAAAGCGTTTGAGGAATCTCTAAACAAATTGCAACTTGATTATTTGGATTTATATCTCATACATGCACCATTCAATGACGTTTACGGTGCGTGGCGAGCAATCGAAGAACTGTATAAGGCGAGGAAAATCCGCGCTATCGGGGTCAGCAATTTTTCGCCCGACCGCGTAATTGATTTGGGGCTTTACAACGAGGTCGCACCGATGGTAAACCAAATCGAAATACACCCGTTCCTGCAGCAAAGTAAAAATACGGATTACCTGCTGGGTAACAACGTTCAGCCGCAAGCCTACTCGCCGTTCTGTGCCGGAAGGCATGACTTCTTCGAGAATGAAACCTTACGGGAAATCGGCGCGAAATACGGCAAATCCATTGCGCAGGTAACCCTCCGCTGGCTTATTCAAAGAGGTATTGTCGCCATTTTCAAATCCGCCAATAAGGAAAGGCTTGTGGAAAATATAAATATTTTTGATTTTGAATTGAACGCCGAAGACATGATGAAAATTGCGGAACTTGACGAAAACAGGGGCGTGTATTTTTCATACGACGACCCGGAAGTGGTAAAGCAGTTTAAAAGTTTTGGAAAATAAAGAACAAGTATATGCAAACAAGAATTTTAGGAAGCAGCGGACTCGAAGTCTCCGCCATTGGTTTGGGATGCATGGGATTTTCCCACGCTTACGGCGCTCCAACCGAAAAGAACGAGGCGATCAGGCAAATTCAAAATGCAGTCGACATGGGCTACACCTTTTTCGACACCGCCGAATGTTATGTCGGGAAATTTGCTGACGGCGCCGTCAGCAACAACGAAGCGCTGATCGGCGAAGCGTTGAAACCTTACGGATCGCGCATTATAATCGCCACTAAGTTTGGCGTTCGCCTGCAAAGCGGCACAATCGGCAGACCGGTTTCCGATTCCCGCCCGGAAATAATACGCAGCTCTGTGGAAGGCTCGTTAAAACGTCTGGGAAGGGAATGCATAGACCTTTATTATCAGCACCGCGTTGACCCGGATATATCCGCAGAAGAGGTGGCAGGTGTAATGTCTGCCTTGATTAAAGAAGGCAAAATTGCGCATTGGGGCGTTTCCGAAGCAAGCGAAGCGTATATTCGTCGCGCACACGCCGTTTGCCCGCTTACAGCCATTCAAAACCGCTATTCGATGATGGCTCGCCACCACGAAACGCTTTTTCCGACGCTCGAAGAACTCAACATTGGATATGTCGCCTTCTCGCCCATAGCCAACGGCTTTCTGACAGGAAAATATGATGCGAACTCAACATTTGAACCGGGCAATGATTACCGCACCGTAATGCCGCAATTTTCTGCGGAAGGCGTAGAGAAAAACGGCGAGTTACTTACTCTGCTTAACCGCATTGCCGAAAGCAAAAGCGCCACGCCCGCACAGATTTCATTAGCGTGGATGCTTTGCAAAAAGCCGTGGATTGTGCCCATACCCGGAAGCCGGAAAGCAGAACGCATGAAAGAAAATGCGGGCGCTGCCAATATAACGCTTACAGCCAACGAAGTTCAATCGCTCGACGATGCACTTGACACCATGCCGATGTCGGAAGTGTTCGGCGGGATAAAAGGCGAACGATATGTCAGACAGTAGAAAGAAGTGTCGCAAAAGCAAAAACAGATGTATTCGTAGCAAAATTAGCATAGACAAATTAATGAAGTGATACAAAAACAATACAAATAATGAAAAAGACAGATATTTTAAAATTGGTCGGAATAATAATGATTTCGACTGCAAGTATTAATCAGTTAAATGCACAAAGCATGAGCAATACAAATCAATCTGGAAGCAGGATTCCCGCAAAAGGTATGGCGCTGTTTGCCAAAGACGGCAACTTTCAGCCATACGAGTTCACACGCCATGCCGTTGGCGACAACGACATCCTGATAGAAATTCTATACGCGGGGATATGCCACAGCGACATACACATGGGACGTGGCGACTGGAACGAGATTGCCTACCCCTTCGTCCCCGGACACGAAATCGCGGGGCGTGTAGTACAGGCAGGTAAAAACGTAACCAAATTCAAAGTTGGCGACTACGCCGGAATAGGCTGCATAGTCAACTCCTGCGGGCAATGCGGCTACTGCAAGGCAGACGAAGAGCAGTTCTGCGAAAAGGGCATGGTCGGCACATACGCCTCTGTCGATTACCATCACCACGACGAAATCACGCAGGGTGGCTACGCAAACAACTACGTTATCTCCGAAGATTATGCAATAAAAATCCCACAAAATGCGGATATTCAAAAGATTGCTCCATTGCTTTGTGCGGGTATTACGACATGGTCGCCTATTCATTTTTCCAACGTCAAAAAGGGTGAAAGCGTAGCCGTTGCAGGCTTTGGCGGTTTGGGACACATGGCGGTGCAGTATATGGTGGCGTTAGGCGCAAGCGTTACCGTATTTGACATTACCGACGATAAAAAAGCGGACGCAATACGCCTGGGCGCGGTGCGGTACGTAAACGTCAACAGTCCCAACGAGTTGGAAGGACTGAAAGACCAGTTCAGCTTCATTGTCAGTACCATACCCGACAAGTACGACCCCATGCTGTACGTGAGAATGTTGAAAGAAAATGGGGAACTGGCGATAGTCGGAATGCCTTCCCTTGCTAATACGCCGGTCATACCCACCACTTTCTTGGCCTTCGCCGCACGCCGGAAAGTATATGGTTCAATGATTGGAGGAATTAAAGAAACGCAGGAAATGCTGGACTATTCGGTAGCCCGCGGCATCTATCCCGAAGTAAAAATCATATCCGCCGACCAGATAGACGAAGCCTATCGGAACGTAATTGACGGCAAGGTGAAATTCCGGTATGTGATTGACGCAAAAACGCTAAAGTAAAGAGTATGGTGAGAAGAAAAATAAATTGTCGCATAACATGTGAGAAAAACAAAATCACACAGCATTTAAAAATCATGCAGGCGGTAACACTCCTGCTGACCTGCCTGCTATTTTCAGGCTGCAAAAACGCCTCGCCGGAAGCGCCCCAGCCGGCAGAACACGGCGTAATAAAAATTTCCGCCGCCGACCGCACCCTTTCGTCCGTCTATTCCGCCGCCATTCGCGGAAAGCAGGAT
>JAIRLT010000138.1 GCA_031259225.1 Prevotellaceae bacterium | reverse complement strand
ACGTTGGTCTGTGTGATAGGAAATAATTTTTATGATTATTATTTACATCGCGCCGACCCGGCAGGATTTCAACTGGAAATTATCCGCGCTTTCGCAAAGGCTTTCCGTTGCCCTTACCGCATTGCCCTGCTGCCTTCGCTTGAACAACGGCAGCAAGCGCTCGCCGGGCAACAAGCCGATATTATGATATGCTCCCGCCGGGAATTTAAGGAATATGTGCAGGGCGACCGGCTGACCGCCGCTTTCCTGCTGCCCGACAGCTCGGCATGGGTCGTGGATACGAAACGTACGGAAATGATAAAATTGCTCGGGCAATGGATGGCGCAGTACCGGCTAAGCAACGGTTTCAAAGCCCACCGGCGGAAATATTACACCGTTACCTCATTAAATAAAGAAAGGCGGCTCTACAGCTCGCTTTCGCCTTATGATACGTTAATAAAAAAATATGCTCCAACAATCCATTGGGACTGGCGGCTGTTGGCGTCGTTGATTTGCCAGGAATCGCGTTTCAATTCGTCCGGACAATCGCGGCGCGGCGCATACGGGTTGATGCAGCTCATGCCGCGGACAGCGGAGGGTTTCGGCGTCTTTGATATTGAAAATCCCGAAAGCAATTTGCGGGCAGGCGTTAAATATTTACATTACATAACAAAATACCTGCGCCTGAACGAAGCCTCCGGAACCGACCGCTTGAAATTCGTACTGGCAGCCTACAATGCGGGCATCGGGCGTATTCGCGACTGCCGCGCCTTTGCCGAGTCGCAAGGTAAAAACCCTGACAAATGGGATGACGTTGCCGCCGTCATTCCGTTGATGCGGCACGAAACCTATTATGCAGGCGATGCTATACAGTTAGGCTATTTCAAGGGTTCCGAAACTTTAGCATACGTGCGTAACGTCTGGGAACGCTACGAGCATTACTTGAATTTGGTCTCTCCCTGATGGGGCGCGAAGCGCAGGGACATTGATTGGCGACCATTCGGCATTATCATCTATAAAATATGAAAAAATATACTATAATATATAGTATATTTTTTTCATTGGCGTCCCGTATCCATCATTCTACCCGCATGGTTTTTTCGGGACTGACGCGCGTGATGAACAATGCCGGCAAGGCTAACATCAGCATGATGCCGGCAAACGCGAAAACAGTAATTGCAAGAATATACAGGACATTCAACTCCACCGGCACGACCGATACAAAATAATTACTGGGGTCAAGCGTAATTATACCGGAATAATGTTGCAACAGGCAAAGTCCAATACCCGTTACATTGCCCCACAGCAGCCCTTTTACCAAAATAAACGCCGCACGGTAAAGGAACACTTTTTGCACATCGGCGTTCTGCATGCCCAATGCCTTCAGTAAACCAATCATGCTGATTTTCTCAAACAGCAAAATCAACAAGCCGGAAATCATATTAAAGCCGGCGACAATAATCATCAACGTAAGGATGATTACCACATTCAAATCCAATAGCGACAACCAATCGAAGAGGTTGGAAAAATAATCGCGCACCGTGCGGACACGCAACCGGTTGCCGTCGCCGGTAATATGGTAAGCCGCCAAATCATTGACCTGCCCGGCGACAGCATCCATGCGGTTTAAATACTTTATGAAAATTTCTACGCCGGTAATTTGGTCTGCGTTCCATCCGTTGAGCCGCCGGATGTGCGCAATATCGCAAAGGATAACCACCTTGTCCAGTTCTTCCAGTTGCGCATCATACAAACCGGCAACAGTGAACTTGCGCACCCGCGGCGGGTCTTGGATAAAATACATTTCAAAAGCATCGCCTACGTTCATTTCCAGCAAAGCCGCCAAGCGTTTCGACAGTACAACAGCATTGGTAACCGCCGTATCAGACACCGTGAAAATACTGCCCGCCACCAATGACGAACGGAAAAATGTCCAGTCGAAATCGGTGGAAATACCTTTGAGTACCGCCCCCTGTATAGCGCCGGCAGTTTTGATGATGCCGCCCTTTGTTGCATATATTTGTGCGTGCGTTACGCCTTCAACCGCTAAAACAGACGGGATAAAAGCGTCTTCCATCCGGATGGGCGTTGTCTCAAACGACTGGTTGAAGTCGTAATTTGTTAAGGTAAGATGCCCGTTGAAGCCAACGGCTTTATTGCTGATTTCGTTTTTAAACCCGGTAACAACCGCCACCGCTACAATCATAACCGCTACGCCCACCGCTACACTGGCGGTAGCAATGCGCACCATGAGCCGCGAAAGGCGCGTGCCGGAAGTAATATGCCGTGCTATATATAGGTTGCTGTTCATTTTTTGCAAATTTAAGCAAAATAAATTTGGGCGGATCCAAGTATTAAATGCAACCGGATGCCAAGTATTTCCTAAAATACCATCCTGCTTACATCCGTTGCATTTACCGGTTGAACTTATTTTAACAAAAAACGGCATTCCGGATATGCCGGTTCAAAGAAATGGAGTATCTTTGCAAACACTTTTTTACAACTGAATAATTGTTGAACTATGCAAAAAAAGTACGATTTTGATAAAGTAATTGACCGCCGCGGCACGAATGCTTTAAAGACCGATGCACTGGAAGCCCGCTACGGCAACGCCAACCTAATTCCGCTGTGGGTGGCGGATATGGATTTTGAAACGCCTGCATTTATTGTTGATGCACTCCGCGCGCGAATAGCGCATCCTGTTTTCGGCTATACGCAAGATCCGCCGGGCTACCGGCTTTCGCTGATGCGCTGGTTAAAGGAACGGCATGGATGGAACGTAAAAGCCGGGTGGCTGAGCTATATCCCGGGTGTTGTCAAAGGCATCGGACTTGCGTTGAATGTATTTACCGACAAGGGCGACAAGGTGATTATCCAGCCGCCCGTGTACCACCCGTTCCGGATGGTGCCGGAAGCCAACGAACGCGTGGTGGCATACAATCCGCTAAAGCTCGTCAATGGAGGCTACGAAATGGATTTCGAACAGTTGGAAAAAATAATAGACAACCGGTGCAAGGTGTTTATCCTTTCCAATCCGCACAATCCGGGCGGGGTGGTATGGCGCCGCGAAACACTGGCAACGCTTGCCGGTATTTGTGCACGGCATAATATGCTGGTCATTTCGGATGAAATTCATGCCGACATGACCTTGTACGGCTACCGCCACCAGCCGTTTGCCACCGTATCGGAAGCGGCGGCGCAGAACAGTATCACCTTCGGCGCACCGTCGAAAACATTTAATATCGCAGGATTGGTGAGCTCGTTTGCCGTAGTGCCCAACGATGCCATACGCACCCGTTTTTACACATGGTTAAAAGCAAATGAACTGAACGAACCGACGATTTTTGCAACCATTGCCGCCGAAGCCGCCTATACGCACGGTCATGAATGGTTGCAAGCATTATTGGACTATCTGGAAAGTAACATCAACTTTGTGGACAATTATTGTTCCGCGCATCTTCCCGCCATCCGCGTGATGAAACCACAGGCGTCATTCCTTGTATGGCTTGATTGCCGCGGGTTGCAATTAGGACATGCCGCCCTGCTTGACCTGTTTATCAACAAAGCGGGATTGGCATTGAATGACGGCGAAATGTTCGGTCCCGGCGGGGAAGGTTTTATGCGCATGAATGCCGGCAC
>JAIRLT010000119.1 GCA_031259225.1 Prevotellaceae bacterium | reverse complement strand
AATTATTCCTTTTTTTGTTATGTTCTCGTGAAAAAATCTTGATAAAGACGCCAAAAGTTGAAGTACCCACCAATTTTTATCCGTTTGTGTGTAAAGTGGGCTTTTTATGCTATCTTTGTGCAGTAAAAACTTCAAATCATGGCTGCACAAGAACAAAAAAATAATACGACTAACGACATTCTAAATCGATTGACAGAATTCTTGCAAACCACTGGCGATTCTCTGGTAAATATTGCGGATGAAATAGGTGTTTCTCGTTCGTATTTTTCTACAGCAAAAATTTCCAAATCAGAAATAGGCTCTGATAAAATTGTTAAAATCTTATTATTATATCCCCAATTATCCGCTGACTGGTTATTAACCGGCGTGGGATTCATGATTAAAGAAGCAAAATCTCTCAAAAATCAATTGGAAATAATTACAAACACAGAAGCATTACAAGTTGCAATTAATGGAATAGATGATATCCAAAATCAAATCCGGCAACTACAAAAACAAATACATAAATCCCGCCCAAAAAAAATAAAAAATAGTAAGAGAAAAAAATAGTGCGCCTAATTAGCGACAGTTCGCTATTTTTTTCAATTTTTAGTGCGCCTAATTAGCGACATTCATATTTTTAGTGCACCTAATTAGCGACATTTATATTAATAAGTGCGCTTAATTAGCGACATTCATATCATAAGTGCGCTTAATTAGCGACATTCGTATTATAAGTGCGCTTAATTAGCGACATTCTGTATAAGTGCACCTAATTAACGACGTTTTTTAATTATTTTTAATTTTAAAAAATTAACAATCAGTTTATTGTTGTTTATAAGTGCGCCTAATTAGCTACTCAACAAGAAAAAGAAAAATATTGCGAATAAAAAAAATTTCGTAAAAAAATCAACGTCAAATTTTGATGTGTCAATTGTGATACACATTTTATACGACTGTTTTTTATAATTAATTGAAATATAATTTATTATCTATATATATGTGGCTCGTGGTGGCACCACGAGAAAAAAAGTTGCCTGAAAGTTTAGGCAGTTTTTTTTTAGCACTAAGCGTTAAAGTAAATTCATTTTACTTTTGCACCCGTGTCCGGAAAATCCGCTCCGCTCGGAATGACGCAATACAATAAATTATGATTATGAATTGGGCTGGCGCGGCAGCCATTTTCAACTTTCAACTGACTTGTCATTGCGAGCGAAGCAATCCAGTTAGTGGTTAGTGGCGACAAGCGCACTGGCGACAGCTAATTCCTAATTCTTAATTCCAGCAGTTCATCCACGACCTTCTTCAATCCGGTAGAGGCGGGCTCTTTGAGGTATTTTACATTCGGTACGGGAGCATGTACGTCATTAGGGTCGATGACGTATTTCGGCACATACGGCGGTACGTAGTGAAGTAATCCGGCGGCGGGGTAAACCGCCAGCGAAGTGCCTACCACAATATAATAATCAGCGGCAGCGCTTATCCGGGCAGCCTCTTCTATCAGCGGCACCGCCTCGCCGAACCACACAATGTGCGGACGCAACGGCGCGCCTTGCGGGTCGGTCATCTGTTCGGTAAGCTCCCAGCCGTCGATAGCTACAATATAGTCCGGATTGACCGTACTGCGCGCTTTTTTGAGTTCCCCGTGCAAATGCAATACCTTCGTTGAGCCGGCGCGTTCATGCAAATCATCGACGTTTTGAGTGATGATATGTACATCATAGGCTTCTTCCAGCCGCGCCAGCGCATAGTGTCCTGCGTTCGGCTTTACTTCCGCTAACTGTTTCCGCCGCTGGTTATAGAAGTCCAGTACCAATGGACGGTTGCGCATCCATCCGTCGTAGGTGGCGACGTCTTCTATGCGGTATTGTTCCCATAATCCGTTATTGTCGCGGAAAGTGCTGATACCGCTTTCGGCGCTGGCGCCTGCGCCCGATAAGACTACTGCTTTTTGCATAAATTATTTCCATTCGTCGGGATGTTCCCGCCATTGTTTGAGAGTTTCCATATCTTGCGTGGCAATGTATCCGCAAGCCAGCGCTTCTTCGATTAATGTGATATAGTTGGTAAGTGTGTAAAGTATGCAATCGGATTTTTCAAACCGGCGGCGCGAGAGATCAAATCCATAACTGAAAATAGCCGCCATACCCAATACATCGGCGCCTGCCTTGCGGAGCGTATCAACGGCTGCAAGACTACTGCCGCCGGTCGAAATCAGGTCTTCGATAACCACTGCTTTACTGTTTTCCGGCAAATGTCCTTCTACAATATTTCCCAAGCCGTGTGTTTTCGGCGCCGGACGGACGTAAACGAATGGTTTTCCCAATGCCACGGCGACTAATACGCCATGTGCAATGGCGCCCGTAGCAACGCCTGCAATGACGTCTGCCGTCTTGAATTTTTCCTGCACAATACCTGTTAAACTTTCGTAAATGCGTTTACGAACATCTGGGTACGACAAAGTGATACGGTTGTCGCAATAAATCGGCGAGCGCCATCCCGACGCCCAAACGAAAGGTTTTTCCATGTTCAGTTTAACGGCATTTATTTGTAAGAGTTCGCGGGCAATGATTTTTTCTGTCGAATTCATAGTATCTTTGTAATCTAAATTTGTAAAAAGATGATTAAAATTTTCTTCAACGACCGTTTGCTTGCCTTGTCCGACAGTTGGACGGAAAGTGCAGCCGATGCAAATGCTATAGCGCACAAAGTTACGAAAAAATCGGATATTCCGGCGTTGGTGACAGCTTTTTTGGAAACGGTGCAGTGGCATGCCTTGTGGTTAATTTCGGAAGATATACAGATGTTGCTGGAAGACGTGAAAAAGGTATTTACTTACGTAGAAGCGGCTGGCGGACTGGTACGCAAGCCCACGGGCGAGGTATTGATGATTTACCGCAATAATCGCTGGGACTTGCCGAAGGGACACCGCGAAGCCGGTGAAACCCCCGAAGAAACCGCTTTGCGTGAAGTAGAGGAAGAATGCGGTATCACCGGTTTGCAGTTATTCCACCGGATTACGGCTACCTATCATATTTACCGCGACAGTGAACATGCCGTCTTGAAACGCACCGACTGGTATGCGATGAACTATAACGGTACGGCAACGCCTGCGCCCCAGACCGTCGAAGGTATCACCCATGCCGAATGGAAATCCGCAGCGGAGCTTCCTGCTATTTTGCCAACGGTTTACTGTTCGATTTACGAAGTCTTTTGCGCGGCTGGCGATGGCGTTGGTGAAGGTTGGTGAAACGATGCAGGTAGGCGCAAATAGCGTCCTCCATCCATTTTCACCTGCCGCGAAGCGGCTTCATTCAAAAAAGCGGTTTACTTTATTTATGGAAGTTGGCAACGCGAGTACTGTTACGCGGTCGTATGCTTGGATCTGGCTGTCGCCAATAGCAATGGAACTCGTGTTACCGCGCACGATGCCGCCTATAATGGCGTCTTTCGGGAAATCAATATCGCGTATTTTCCCTTTGGTAATAACGCTTCCGGGCTTCGCGATAAATTCCATCAACTCGGCGTTAAGCCCGCTCAGGTATTTTATGGATTGTACATGGTGCCGCATGGTGAACCGGAAAATGCGGGCGGCTGTAATCATTTTTTTATTGATGACCGTATTGATGCCAAGGCTTTCGGCTAATTTGACATATTCGAGGTTTTCGATTTCGGCAATGGTTTTTTGCACGCCCAGCCGTTTTGCGATGACGCATGAAAGGATATTGGTTGCGGAACTTCCCGACACAGCTACGAATGCGTCCATGTGACGCAGGTCTTCTTCTTCCAGCAGGTCGGTATTGTGTACATCTCCGTTAATGATGAGCGTGTGCGGCAGCAATACCGCCAGTTCTTCGCTGCGTACGCGGTCGGGTTCTATCAATTTGAGGGATGTTACGCGCTGTTCGATTTTTTTTGCAATCATTTCCGCCATGCGTGTTCCGCCAAGTATCATTACGTTATGCACATCAATAATTTTCTTGCCGGAGTGATAGAGGGCTTCGTCAATGCCTTTGCGTTCGGCGATGATATAAACCACGTCGTTTAAGCGGAAGTCGCAAGCGCTGTTCGGGATAATCGTTTCGCCGTTGCGCGATATGGCCAGTACGCGATACAGTAATTTGGTTATATCCAGCGACAGTTCCGAGATTTTTTTATCAATCAACAGAGAGCCTTCTTCCAGTTTGAACGTTAATAATTGCAGTTTTCCGCCGGAAAATTCCATGATTTCGTTGGTGTAGGACTGTTCCAGTAACCCGTCGATTTCACTTGCCGCAATTTTTTCGGGATAAAATAAATAATCAATTCCCAAATCAATAAACAATGCCTGGTTATCTTCTTGCAGGTATTCATCGTTATTGATGCGTGCAATAGATTTCCGTGCGCCTAATTGTTTTGCCAGCGATGCGCTTACGATATTCATGTCCTGCTCTTCAGCGGGGCTGACGGCAATATACAAATCGGTTTTATGTACCTGCGCTTTTTGCAGGGTGGCAATGGAGGTCGTGAGACCTTCTACCGTGATTAAATCCGCCACTTCCGCCACACGTCGCAAGCGTGTTTCATCATGGTCGATGACCGTAATCTGGTGCCGTTCGTTACTGAGTAGTTCTGCCAGGTGGCTGCCTATTTCGCCGGCTCCGCCGATAACGATTTTCATAATTAGTATTCTTCTTCATTGAAGAAGAAGTCTTCTTTACTGGGATAATCCGGCCAAATATCTTCGATACTGTCGTACATTTCGCCGTCGTCTTCCAATTCTTGTAAATTTTCAATCACTTCTAATGGTGAACCCGACCGTGTTGCAAAGTCAATCAACTCATCTTTTGTTGCCGGCCAGGGGGCGTCTTCTAATTTGGATGCTAATTCAAGAGTCCAATACATATGATAATAATTTATTTATTAGACATTTAAAAAATTTCCCTACTAAGGGATTGCGAAAATATAATAAAAAATTGATATAATCAAATAGCGCCCGCAAAAATACGGTTGATAAATTTATATAAATAATTGAGATGTTGTTTGGAATATGTGTGAATAACTTTGTTCAGCGGTTTATTCAACTTAAAGGTAAAAAGAAACAGGGAGCAATTTTTTTTTATTTCGGTTAAAATAATTGCGAGGGACTTGATAAGAGAAATTCTTCTATCGGGATTCCGCCATTCCCAATAATAAAAGTATGGTCGGGATGATATACTTCATTAAACCGGTAGATGCCTTCATTGGAAGTTTCCTTTCCGCTTTTCACTTCGAGGGCGACTAATTTTCCATTTTTTTCCAGTACAAAATCTACTTCATGGCTGCTTTCATTCCAATAGTATAAGTTGAAATTTTCGACAATGGAAGCGTTTATTAAATGCGCCCCCACAGCCGATTCCACCCATCGTCCCCATTCCTTAGGGTGCGTGGTGATTGTTTTGAACGACTTGTTTGATTGCGTGCTTATCAATGCATTATTGTACACCTGAAACTTCGGTTTGGAAGAGCGTTTGCGAAGTGCATTGCCTGAAAATTTTTCCAAACCGCCTAAAAGCCCCGAACTTTCCAATGACGAGAGATAATTAGATAATGTAGTCAGGTTTCCTTTTTCCTGCAAGTCGCTTTGTAATTTATTCAACGATACGATTTGCGATGAATACACGCATCCGATTTCAAACAGGCGTTTCAATAATGCCGGCTTTTCAATGCGTGTCAGCATTAAAATATCCTTGGATATGCTGGTTTCTATGAGCGCGTTTTTCACATACGATTTCCAACGGACTTCATCCGCGATCAGTGCGGCAGAGCCGGGATAACCGCCAAACCAAATATATTGATTGAGCGACCACCGAAAAGCTTTTTTCATTTCGGCATACGTCCAATGTGTAATGTAGGTGGTTTCGAAACGGCCGGCTAACGATTCTGTCAAACCTTGCTGGATAAGTAAGCGCGATGAACCGAGAATGATAACTTTTAATTTTCGTTTTTCACGCGTATCTGTATCCCATTCTTTTTTGACGGTTTCCGCCCAATTATCTACTTTTTGGATTTCATCAATGACCAGCAGAAATTCCTTTTGCTTGGACATATCCATTTTTCTCCGTGCTTCGTCCCATGCATTTTTAATCCATAGGCGATTGGCTACTGGCACATCGTCGGCGGCAACAAGCATCGAACCGAAGGATAGTTGCTTCATGAGCTGCATTACTAAAGTCGTTTTTCCTACTTGGCGCGGGCCATACATTACTTGGATAAACCTTCGCGGCTCTAATATCCTGTTGAGAAGTTGTTGTAAGATAGCGCGTTTTATCATACGAAAAATTTATTTAGGCTAACCTAATAATTTATTTATCGCTGCAAAGATACTACTTTTTTGACAATAACTTTATTCCGGTAGCCAATAATCATCAGGCATTCCGGCGGCGGCGGAAAGTTGGCGGGCAAGGGAAAAGAGGAAATCGGACAGGCGGTTTAAGTAAGTAAGCACGTTTTCATTTAAGGTGGATTGATGCGCAACGGTTACGGCGCAACGTTCGGCACGGCGGCACACGCTGCGCGCCACATGGCAGAACGCCGCAGTAGACGGCGCAGCCGGCAAAACAAAAGCCTTCAACGGCGGCAAATTATTTTGCATAACGTCAATAGCCTTTTCCAGTGCGGCGATGTCGGTTCCGGCAATGTCCGGTAATTTTTTCTTTGTGTTGCTGCCGGCGGCAAGCAAGGCAGCGCAGGTCATCAAGCATTCCTGAATGCGGCGCAATAAGGTAGCTTGTAATTCGGAAACCTTGTTTGCCCGCAATACGCCTATCCATGAAATAAGTTCGTCCACCGCGCCATAAGCTTCCACTTGCGGCGAATTTTTTGAAACGCGCGTCCCGCCTATTAACGCCGTTGTTCCTTTGTCGCCTGTTTTGGTATAAATTTTTATGTTAGACGTTATGTCAGACATTTTATAGGCATTGATTTTTATCCTTTGGCGGGATTGGGATTTTCTTCGTCGCTTTCGATAATGCCATCGCGCAGGCGGATGATGCGCCGCGCATGCAGGGCAATTTCTTCTTCATGCGTAACCACAATAATGGTATTGCCTTTTGCATAAATGTCCTCAAACAAATTCATAATATCTATCGACGTTTTGGAGTCGAGATTGCCGGTAGGCTCGTCGGCTAATATGATAGACGGGGTATTGACCAGCGCACGGGCGACTGCCACCCGTTGGCGTTGCCCGCCGGAAAGTTCATTCGGTTTATGGCTCATGCGGTTGAGCAAATCGACATTTTGCAAGGCGTTTTGGGCGCGTTGCTGGCGTTCGGTTTTGGGAATGCCGGCATAGATGAGCGGCAGCCCCACATTGTCCAGCGCCGAGTATCGCGGCAACAGGTTGAACGATTGAAACACAAAGCCGATTTCTTTGTTGCGCACTTCCGCCAGCGCATTATCGTTCATGTGGCTGACGTCGGTGCCATTGAGTACATAGTTGCCGGAGGTAGGCGTATCAAGGCAACCTAAGATATTCATCAAGGTAGATTTCCCGGAGCCGGAAGGTCCCATGATGGCTACATATTCATTCCGGCTTATTGCCAGCGACACCCCATCTAGCGCGCGGACTTCCTGCGTGCCTACGATGTAGATTTTTTTGAGGTCGGTAATACGGATTAGCGCTACTTTTTTCATAACTTAATTAAAAATGTAGGACAAAGATGCAAATAATTTTTGAGTTGGTATAATTTTTTTGAAAAAAAATTTGTTGATAAAAAAAATTGTTTTACATTTGTGCCGTATTTATGCTCTTTTATATATTGAACTTTTATTCTGTCTCTGAAAACTACAAATTTCACGACACAATGGATAAAGGTGATACTCCATGCGAGAAACGTGGACTATTAGCTTATAATTGTGTCGGGTGTTGTAGTACCTCAGAGATAATAAGTGAAGTTCACGTTTCGGTTTTTTTAATGAGATGGTCAATAAAAATCGAAAAATTGGCAGCGGATAAAAACTTGCAGCAGGGGATTGTTTTATAAAAAAAGTTTGTGTTTGTGGGTACGTGTATAAAATAATCCCAGAGCTGCAAAAATAATAACAATAAAAAACAAAAAATTATGAGAACAAAAATTTTCTTTTTCACCATGCTTGCAAGCATTACGGCAAGCGCTGCCGTTAAAATAACGCCGCTGGCAACAAATTATTCCACAAAAGAGGTAACTTTCAAAGTGGAATGGCAGAATGCATCTGTTCCCTACAACAACCGCGTATGGGTCTGGATAGATTTTTGTCCTGTGTCCGGAACGACGCCAGCAATTTCTTTTTCTGCCGCCACTATTTCCAGCCCCAAGAAAAACGGCGGGAACGGGACTATTCCCAGTTCTACCGCCCGCGGCTTTTTTATAGAATACGCCAACGCAACCAACGCCGGCACCACAGTTACCGCCACATTGAGCAATGCGAGCGGCAAATTTAACTGGTGCGCTTACGGCAGCGACTATCCACCGAACGCCACCGTGAAAGCCGCCGGCGGCTATACGTTGCGCGGCACAAAGCCGTTTACGATTAACGGCAGCCAGGTAAATGCGAATGACTTCGGCGCCGGCACGTGTATTACTTCCATTACCGACCTTACCGGTCGCCCCGACGGCTTCGCGCCGCCGGCGCCGACTATCAGTAACCCAACCAGCCCGTCGCGTTGCAATTCGGGTGCGGTAACGCTCTCAGTTACAGCAGGCGGTGGAACGACCACTGCGATGACTTATACTTGGACTATTGGCGGAACTACTTACCCGAACCAAACCAACAGTTATACTACCGCCTCGCTTTCGGCTTCCGCCGCTTATACGGTAAAAGT
>JAIRLT010000114.1 GCA_031259225.1 Prevotellaceae bacterium | reverse complement strand
TTTTTTTATATAAACAGCTATCAATTTTCAATGTTTTTACATTATTTTATTACAATTTTTAAATTATGAGACCAGATTGGAACGGATTGAGCCGGCTGATTGGAAATACGCCTATGATTGGCATTCAATATCGTTATAAAAACAAAGAACGAACCGTATATGTCAAATGCGAGCACTATAATTTTACCGGCAGCATTAAAGACCGGATGGCGCTGTATATCCTCCGGAAAGCGTACGAAAATGGTTCGCTGACGCCGGCACATACTATTGTAGAGGCGACGAGCGGCAATACCGGCATTGCTTTTTCAGCATTGGGAAGCCTCTTGGGGCATCGTGTGTGCATCATCATGCCCGATTGGATGAGCGTAGAACGCAAACTTATGATTAAAAGCTACGGCGCGGAAATTGTGCCCGTGTCAAAAGAACAGGGCGGCTTTTTGGGAAGCATCCGGCTTTCGCAGGAAATGGGCAAAACCAACCCGGACGTATTCCTCCCCTGCCAGTTCTCCAACGAGGCAAACACGTGCGCCCACCAGGAAACGACCGGGCAGGAAATAAAGGTACAACTGGCAAAAAAAGGCTTAACGCCCGATGCGTTTGTTGCCGGCGTCGGGACGGGCGGCACAGTTATCGGCGTGGGGCGAACATTGCGGGCAGCAGCCCCGAAAGTTAAAATACATCCGCTGGAGCCGGAAGAAAGCCCGACCATCACCACCGGCTATAAGGTCGGCGTACACCGCATACAGGGCATTTCGGATGAATTTATTCCCGCTATCCTGCACGCCGGTAAATGGGACGGGGTCGTACAAGCCTCCGACGGCGACGCGATTTTAATGGCGCAACAGTTGGCTTCTTCGTTAGGTTTGGGCGTGGGCATTTCCTCCGGCGCGAATTTAATCGGCGCAATAAAACTGCAAGACCAATACGGCGGCAGTTCGGTTGTCGCTACCGTTTTCCCCGACAGCAACAAAAAATACCTGAGTACGGATTTAACCAAACCCGAACCCGCTAAAGCAAACTATATCTCGCCGGAAGTAGAATTGATGGGGTTTTGTGTGCTGGAAAGAGCGCGCTAAAGCATTTCATGCAGCCCGCGTTGGAACAGTATCCATTGCTTTGCTTGCCATAGCGCGCAGCATCCCCGTGTCCCGCGCCCCGTATCCTGTTTTTTTCTTATCTTTGTACCTAAAATTTTTATAGGGTATGAAAACAATTCGTATTATTAGCCGTGTGTTTATCGGTCTCTTGTTTATTTTTTCCGGGTATGTCAAAGCCATTGACCCGGTGGGCTCGCAGATTATTTTTACGGAATATTTCAAGGCGTTTGGCGTCGCTTTTTTGACGCCGGTAGCATTGTATTTCGGCATACTGCTTTCTTCCACCGAATTACTTATCGGCTGCTGCGCCCTGATGGGCGTGCGGATGAAAGAAACCGCCTGGGCGACGGCAGCCTTCATGGCTTTCTTCACGCCACTCACGTTGGTACTGGCGGTTTTCAATCCTGTAACCGATTGCGGCTGCTTCGGCGAAGCTATCAAATTAACCAACTGGCAAACCTTTTTCAAAAACCTCATCATCCTGCCGTTTGCAGGAGTGCTGTTTTGGCAGCGCAACAACTATAAATCATTTGCCTCGTGCCGCACGGAATGGACTATGGCGGGCGCGCTGGTATTGCTGCCGCTGGTTTTATCGGTCTATTGCTACCAACATTTGCCGCTGATTGATTTCATGGCATACAAAGTCGGCGCCAACATTACGGAAGTAAAGAACGATAACAAACCGGATGAATTTTCTACCTTGTTATACTACGAAAAAGACGGAAAAGAGCAGGAGTTTACGATGGAAAATTATCCCAAAGACACGGCGTGGAAATTCGTGCGGGTAGCCAATAAAGTAGTCAAAAAAGGCTACGTATCGCCCATGGTCGATTTTAGCATTTTGGCGCTCACCAACCGCGAAGACGTGACCGATTCGATATTACAATTGCCGGGATACGTGTTTTTATTGGTGTTGCCGCACATCGAAGACGCCTCGTTGAAATACGCTCCGGAAATAAATGCACTGGCGGATTATTGCACCGTGCAGGAAAACCGGCATTTCTTTGCGCTTTCCGGTTCGGGAGAAGAAGAGATAGCGCGGTTTGCCGTACAAACCGGCGCCATGTATCCTTTCTACAACACCGACGAAAAACCGTTGAAGAGCATGGTACGCGCCAATCCCGGACTGGTCATGTTGAAAGACGCGACAATCGTCGCAAAATGGAGCGCGGCAGACATCCCGTCGCCGGAACAGATGCAGGAAAAACTAAGTGTTACCGGCAATGAAAAAATAATTGCCTGCCATGAAATCTCCGAACGGCTTACGACCGAAATATTATTCCTTATCCTGTTTGCCGCCATGTCGGTTTGGGGTTTTGTCTTCCGGCGGCTTGCGAAGAAAGGAGCGGCAAACGCGCCGTCCACCGGTTCCTAAATATTACCCGGATGACAGTCTATCCCGATTATTCATTAAAAGCGCTAAACACTTTTGGTTTTGATGTACGCGCCAAATTTTTTGCTGCGCCGGAAAGCATTAAAGCATTAGGCGAATTGCTTTTTGACAACCGCTATGCCCGCTTGCCGCAATTAGTTTTGGGCGGCGGCAGCAATATGCTGTTTTGCGCCGATTTTGACGGGCTGGTTATTCAACCGCGCATTACCGGCATAGAAAAAATAGAGGAAACTGCGGACGCCGTTTATTTGCGCGTGGGCGCCGGCGTGGTGTGGGACGACTTTGTGGCGTATGCCGTGCAAAATCATTGGGGAGGCGTTGAAAACCTGTCTCTCATTCCCGGACATGTAGGCGCATCGCCGGTGCAAAATATCGGCGCCTACGGAATGGAAGCAAAAAACACCATCCGGCAAGTAGAATGTATACTCACAGCTACCGGCGAACAGAAAACCTTTACCGCCGGGGAGTGCGCCTTCGGTTACCGCGATAGCATTTTCAAGCAGGCGTGGCGCGGCAAGGCGATTGTTACGCACGTGATTTTCCGGCTGGCGAAACACCCGGTATTGCGCACGCACTACGGCAATCTGGAGGAAGAGTTGAGAAAATACCCGGAAGTAACGCTGCAAACGCTCCGCAAAGCCATTATCGCCATCCGCCGGAAAAAGCTACCCGACCCGCAAGAATTGGGCAGCGCCGGTAGTTTCTTTAAAAACCCGATTGTCCCCAAAAAATTGGCGGACGAGCTTACTTCAAGAGACCCGAAAATGAGCGCCTATCCCATCAACGTCGATTACGTGAAACTCCCGGCTGCCCGCCTTATCGAACAGGCAGGGTGGAAAGGCAAACAAATCGGCGCAGTGGGCGTACATGCCAAGCAAGCGTTGGTAATAGTGCATTACGGCGGCGGAACAGGACGGGATGCGCTCGCCCTGTCGTCCATGATACGGCAATCGGTTTATGAAAAATTCGGCGTGCAACTGGAGCCGGAAGTGAACATCGTGGGATAATGAACCCAAGTTGCTAATGATGTATTGGAGCCTGCTGCGACGGTGTGTCGTAAATGTTTTTAGCAAGAACCACTAAAAATTTAAAGCTATAAAAACTTTGGTAAAAATAGCCTTCGCTACTATTTAATGGGGTGTTTAAGTGGCAGCCTGTATTAATTAACAAATTTTTAATAAAAACACCACAGGAATAATAGTTAATTAGAAATAAATTTCTACCTTTGCAAAAGTTTTTATACATCATGAAACTGATTAACCTTTTAAAAATAAAATAACAAATCAAACAAAACTTACAAACAATGAAAAAAATTTTATCTATTGCCGCGCTTGCTTTCATTTTAGCAGCTTGCGGCACAAAGGATGCGGGTTTGTGTGTAGATAAATTCTACGAAAACCCTGTGGAGTACATCGGCAAAGAAATTACTGTTGCCGGTTTAGCGCATGTTTGCTGCCACTCCGGAGCGCTTCAAATCATCGGTAGCGAAAAACAGGCGATTGCTGTAATTCCTGCCGAAGGCGTTGTTGTTCCTGAAAACGCAAAAGGCGCAGTGTTGAAAGTGAAAGGTATCATCAACGAAGAAATCATTGATGAAACTTTCATTGCTACTTTGACCGACGAGGCTAATGCAACGGAAGACGCTACCGCAAAAGCCAAATTGCTCGCAAAAGCCGAAAAAATCAAAAGTATCATTGTTGAGGAAGGCGTTATCCGCAAATATTCCATCAATGCTACGGCGATAGAAATAGCGC
This sequence comes from Prevotellaceae bacterium, assembly GCA_031259225.1. Lineage (GTDB taxonomy): Bacteria > Bacteroidota > Bacteroidia > Bacteroidales > UBA932 > JAIRKX01. The sequence goes on along the minus strand of JAIRLT010000114.1, from coordinate 3,362 downwards.
CTTGCGATAAAGAAGCCGGCGCCGCTTGCGAAAAAGACTCTACAAAAGCTTGCTGTAAAAAAGACAGCACAAAAGCCTGCTGCAAAAAAGACAGCACGAAAGCTTGCCACAAAAAAGACAGCACAAAAAAATGTGAAGACGCAGCCGAATAAAATAATGTAGCGCTCATCGAAATAGGAAGCCGGGCAATGTGTCCGGCTTTTTTTATGTATCTTTGCAATCCAAAAAATTCAACTATTATCTCGAGTACATGAAAGACCTTACACAAGGAAAAGAAGCGTCAGTGATTTTTAAGTTTGCCATGCCCATGTTGATTGGCAACGTATTTCAACAATTGTACAACATGGTAGACAGTATTGTGGTCGGGCAATATCTCGGACGCGAAGCACTGGCGGCGGTCGGCGCGTCGTTTCCTATTATTTTTTCCCTTTGCGCCATGGTCATAGGGCTGACGATTGGCGGCTCGGTGGTGGTATCGCAATACTTCGGCGCCAAACAATACGACAAAGTGCGCCGCGCTTCCGACACTATTAACATCACGTTATTCCTTGCCGGTATTATTGTAGCGCTGGCAGGCTGGTTTTTCAGCGAGGACTTATTCAAGCTAATCAATTTACCGGAAGAAATTATTCCCGACGCCACAGAATATTTTTCCATACTCATGCTCACTTCCGCGATACCCATGTTTTGCTATAACGGCGTGGCGGCGGTATTGCGCGGGATAGGCAATTCAAAAACGCCGCTCTATTTCCTGATACTCTCCACAGCGTTGAACGCCGGGTTAGATTATTTGTTCGTTGCCGAATTTGGCTGGGGCATCAAAGGCGCTGCATGGGCTACCACTATTGCTACCTTGCTCTCGTGGTTGGCGACGCTGGCATACCTGTACTATACGCGCAGCCTTGTCCGCTTGTCGCTGTTTAATTTGTCATTCGACAAAACTGCGTTCCGCGAATCCATGCGCATCGGCTTACCGTCGGGCGTGCAGCAAACCTTTGTAGGACTGGGCAGCTTGGCGCTCATGGTTATTGTCAATCAATTTGGCGTGAATACCATTGCCGCCTACACGGCTGCCGGACGCGTGGATATGTTCGTTGCCATGCCCGCCATGAACTTTGCGGCGGCGCTGTCGGGTTTTGTGGGGCAAAATATCGGCGCCGGGCGCTACGACCGCATCAAGCGCGGACTGAAGTCCACCTTGATTATGACGAATATTACCTGTATATTGACCACGCTGGTCATGCTGCTGTTCGGCAAGCCAATCATGCGCCTTTTTGTGGATACTTCCGTTGCAGACAGCGTGGAAGTAGTACGTATCGGCTATGAGTATTTAGTGATTATTTGCTCTTTTTACTTCGTCTTTTGCTCCATGTTTACCCTCAACGGCGTGATGCGCGGCGCGGGAGCGACGCTCATCCCGATGTTCATCACGCTTTTCGGGCTGTGGTTTGTGCGGGTGCCGGTGGCATGGCTCCTTTCACAAACAAAAATGGCGGAAACCGGCATCTGGTGGTCGATTGTAGTGGGTTGGGTCATCGGGTTTGCGGGTGCGTACATTTATTATAAATCGGGAAAATGGATGAAAAAAGCATTAGTACATCACCGTCATGCGCCCGAAGAAGACGTCGAAAACCCGGACGTATCAAAGGATTTCACGGCAAGGATATAACTACGGCGGTTAAGTGACCATATGATTAAAGGGGCGACAATTCATAACTCTTCTCAACAACACAGGGTCGCCGGGTTCCTGCACCCGTTGCCGTTTTTGCACTGCCCAATCTGTAAATCCATAAATCTGTCAATCCTTTTCATGCTTGTAAACGCACAGTTTCCCCTGCTGCTCATAAATCAGGTATGCACCCAGTTCGGGATGTGCAGTAAGGAGTTGTTGCGCTCCTTCCAAGCCCACAACCATAAAAGCGGTGGCATAAGCGTCGGCGGTCATGCAGTCGCCGGCAAGGACGGTTGCGCTAAGCAGGTTGTGCGCCACCGGATAGCCGGTAGCCGGATGAATAGTGTGCGCGTACTTCTTCCCGTTTTCTTCGTAGTATTGGCGGTAATTGCCCGACGTTGCCAAAGCTTTATCCGTAAGGCGTACGACGGTTTGCAACTGTTCGCCGGGAAACAGGTTCCCGTCTAACGGCTTGTCGATACCGATAGCCCAAGCCTTGCCTTCGGCGTTCTTTCCCTTGCAGCGCACCTCTCCGCCGATTTCGACAAGGTAATTACGACTGCCCGACTGTTCCAAAAAAACCGCCACCACATCCACGCCGAACCCTTTGGCAATGGCGTTGGCATTAAGAGTTACGCGGGGGTCGTCTTTCACGACGCGCGTTCCTTCCAGCCGCACGTGGCGCATGCCGGTAAATTGTTTCAGGCTGTCCACTTTTGCCTGCGTCATCGCTTCGCGACCGGTGAAACCGAAGCCCCATGCGTTAAACAAGGGGGACGCCGAAATATCGAAAGCGCCGTCCGTCGCCAAATAAATCTCGTAACTGCGCCGGAACACGGCAATAAAAAAGCTGTCCACCGTTACCGCCTCATTGCGGTTCACCTTGGAAATAATGGATTGCGGATTGTATACCGAGAGCGCACGGTCGATTTGCACCAGCAGTGAATTAATACCGGCATGCACCGTTGCGGGCGGCGCTCCTTCATATATAATACGGAACGTAGTGCCCATTGTAAAACCTTCGAGGGTATGGTAATCGCCGGAACGGGAAGCACAGGCGGAAAATAAAAGGCAGGCAATAATGATACGGTACATGCTGTTCTTAACGTTTTTTTACAAAGATACCTTTTTTCCGGCATACGGGGAATGTGCCAATGTGACTAATTCCGTTGGAAGCTGAGCGTCTTGTCGCCCATTTTCGGCAAATCGTGCCGTTCGGTCGGCGTGAGCGGCAGCAGATAGGGGGCAAGCAACGCATTTGCTGCGTCGATGTTTGCCTGCGCCTGCGCCAGTACGTCTACCGGAATCGGTGTTACATGCTTATCTTCCATGTTTTACCTCCTTTTTTTAGTTGTTTATAATAAATTAATTGCCGCAAAAGTACGAAAATATTTTGACATGCAATTTTTTTTCTTATGGAGAATGATTTTTTGTTGTACCTTTGCGCCCGAAATAATAATTAATAATTTCAGGGACAGGAGGGATTATTGAGGCTGTTTGCGACATTAGGGCATTATCGGACAACGACGCTAATGTCCCACGAAGTCCCTAAAGTCCCCAAAAAGAAAAAAGTATGGCAGCAGAAAACAGCAACAGGCAAGGTTTTATTCCTCCACACGGTGGCTACCGCAATCTTATCAGCTATCAAAAAGCGGAGATTATTTATGATGGTACAGTGTATTTTACCAAT
>JAIRLT010000113.1 GCA_031259225.1 Prevotellaceae bacterium | reverse complement strand
ATTGTGATTTTTTCCTCATTCCACTAAAAAACCAAAAATGGACATGGACGCTGTACTTATTGATCTTCGAGGTTCGCGAAAACCCATCACACAAATAAGTAAAACAATCCATATCCACTCTTGGTATGGTTGCTTTGACTTATTATTCATGTGTGATTGAAATTTTCGCGATTTCGAAGATCTCGCAGAATAAAAATTAAAGCGATATATTTTAATATATCAATTTCAAAATGTCAAAGAAGCATATTAACGGCGCAAATATAAAACTAATTTTTTTAATTACAAATTTTATTTCATTTTTTTTATTGTTTTTTTTCGGCGCCAGCCATTTTCAACTTTCAACTTTCCACTGCCCCGTCATTCCGAGCAGAGCGGCGTATCGCGTCATTTCGAGCGGAGCGAAGCGGAGTCGAGAAATCTGCTGCGTCCTGTACTTACTGCTCTACACCGCCCTGCGTTCCGGAGCAGTTTCCTCCACTCCGCGTGCTCGTCCCTCGCGCGCTTCGGTCGGAATGACGGTAGGGCGTGGGTTGGTAACGTTCATCCTCACCCCCCAGCCCCCTCTCCCGGTGGAGAGGGGGTGGCTGACGCCCCTACAATGACGCCCCTGTGCCCCATGCCCTGTGGTTCCCCCTTTGGGGGTTAGGGGGCTTCCGCTCCGGTCGGAATGACGGGCGCGGTTGAATAAGGGAATAAGGGTATTGTTTCTATACTTTCCCTTTTGCTACTAAGGGAACTTTTTTTAATTTCTAATTGGCTGGTGCGCCTGCCTAATTCTTAGTTCTTAACTCCTCTGGTGCGCCAGCTAATTATCCATTCTCCACTATCCACTCTCCATTCGCGAAGCGCCGGCGTCAGCCATTTTCAACTCTCAATTTTCAATTTTCAACTTTTATTGGGGGCGTCCAATTGCAGTTCGGGATGTTTTTGCGAAGATTTTTTCAGTACTATGGAAATGATAATAGCAATGCACGCCAATGTAATGAATACCATTTCGGCGTAGGGTACGGCGGCTGCCGGCGTATCTACCGACTTGAAGATTTTGCCAATCACCACCGGCACGGACATCAAGCCGATATTTTGAATCCAAAAAATAAGCGAATAGGCGGTGCCTAATTTGCTTTCGGGAACTATTTTTGTAACAGAGGGCCACATGGCAGCCGGCACCAGCGAGTAGCCCACCCCCAGTAACGACAGCCCTATAAACCCGAAGAGTTGTACCTGCGGCGCAAATGCAATGATAAGGTGCGCGCAAAGCACCACCACCGAACCTACGAGCAGCCATTTGGTGGCTTTCCCCTTATTGTCTATCGCCGAGCCGAACAGGGGCGTGAACACTATCGTGAAGATGGGTAGCAAAATCATCATGATGGACGAGGTCTGGAATTCCACGCCAAACAAGGAAATGGCGACTTCGCCGAAACGCGGTACGAGTATGGCGGCAGCAAAGCGTTTGAAAGAATTGATACAGCAATAAAAAAATACGCACAAAAACGATATGAGTATAAAATGTTTGTTGGTAAGTATTTTCCCGATGTCCGAAAATTTGAATTTATCTTCTTCGCCGGCGTTGTTTGCATTGGCTGCCGCCGTTTGTTTGTCCATTTTTTTGTCGAACGAGATAAATACAAACCACGTCACAAAGCCCACCAGCAGCAGGAACAACCCGATTTCCGACATGTCGTTCGATTCCGGCAACGGCAGGTAGGTATTTTGTTTTACGGCAATTACCATCGGTGCGAGTAGCAGGGCAATGGCTGTTCCCAAGCGCGCGAGGGATAATTGCAATCCCATGGCTAACGCCATTTCTTTTCCTTTAAACCATTTTGCAATGGATTTTGTTACCGCCACGCCGGCAATTTCGCTGCCCAGCCCGAATAATGCGCATCCTGCATAAGCCGCCGCCAGCGATGGTTTTGCAAATCCCAACGTGTTGCCGACAAAGCCGGCAAGCATGCTTCCGGGAAACGCCGGCGACAAGGCATAGGCTACGATGAGCGCCCCGCCGACCATCAACGTTACAAACAATGTTCCCGTAAAACGGACGCCCCATTTGTCGAGCAGCATCCCGCAGATGATTAACCCGCCGAAAACGCAAAGCGACGAATAGGCGCCGCCATAGAAGCCATAGTCTTCAGCATCCCAGCCCAGCTCCAACAATTCGGGATTGTTGAAAATCTGGCTGACCATCGAAAACATATCGTCAAAAAAATAGGATGCAAACATCGGGATCGCAAGGCACAGCAGTATCGCCCACCGTGCCGTTTTGGATTCGCGTAATAGTTTTTTCATGATTTAAAATATTTAAAAATTCAAAAATTTCAAGATTTAAGCGGGTGGATTAGGGCTTTCTTCTTCTTTATCGAAGTCGAGCAGGTTGTTTTTTTGCAGCAGGTTGTACCATTCCAGCACTTTTTTCATGTGCGACGGGTAGAAGCGTTCGCGGTCGTAATCGGGCAAGACTTCTTCAAAATATTTCCGCAATACATCCGGCGCCGATTTATGGTCAATGGCAGCCGCGCCGTTTTGCTTTTCCTTGATTTTTATAAGCACATCGCGCAAGGGCAGTTCTTCCGTGTTGGTGTAAATCGCTACGTCGGACAATGCCGTAACGCGCATGGAACCGCCGGCATTCATACGTTTCCCGTCCAACATAGATTCTACAATAATGCCGTTCCTCCCTTGCGAAAGGTGGCGGAATAAACCGGGATAATCGGTAATAGCAAATATTTTTTGTAAATCAACCATGAGAATTATGAGTTATGAGTTATAAATTATGAGTTATGAGTTAAAAGTATTTTTAAATATTATATCAGTGTATTTCCACATTGGCACATTAAATAATTCGTCACATTAGCACATTAGTTTTGCATCAGCTTTTCGTGTATGGTTATTACCTGGGGCAATATGGCTCGTTTCCCGTTATTCACGATGATGAAATCCGCTGCTGCATTTCGCCGTTTGTCCGTCCATTGTTGCCGGATGCGCAGGCGGATGGCTTCTTCCGGCAAGCCGTCGCGCTGTTGTACCCGTTGCAACCGGAGGATTTCGGGAGCGGTTACCGCTATTGTTTTCCGCATCATGGAAGCCATGCCGCTTTCCATCAAAATCGCCGCTTCCATGAGCACATAAGGCGCGTTTTGTTGCGCCGCATACGCCCGGAAACATTCGGTAACCACCGGATGCACCAGGGCATTTACTTTTTCCAGCAATGTTGTCTCTGCAAAAATCCGTTCTGCCATGAGCTTGCGGCATAATTTCCCGCCGTCGTATATTTCCGCTCCCAACAAATTTACCAGTTGTGTTCGTAGCGTGGCATCGGTGTCGTACAATTTTTTGGTTTCTTCGTCGGCATTAAATACAGGCACACCCATAGTTGAAAAAACCGCTCCCACCAGCGTTTTCCCGCTGCCAATGCCTCCTGTTAAACCTGCGAAATATGCCATTTGAAGTGATTAAGTTATTAGGCGATTAAGTAACCGGATAATATAAGCAGTCTTAATTACCTAATCATTTAATATCTGCTCGTTGATGCTTTCCAGAAAATCATTTGATTTCACGCCGGTGAAGAATAAGGTGTCTTTTGCAAAAAATTCTATGCGTATTTCGTCGTCCAGCAATTGTTTGATGTCGTTTACGAGCAGGTAATAACGATTGATGTTTGTTTTCCGCAC
>JAIRLT010000109.1 GCA_031259225.1 Prevotellaceae bacterium | reverse complement strand
ATAGCGGCGGGGTTCCACCTCTACCCATCCCGAACAGAGAAGTTAAACCCGCCAGCGCCGATGGTACTGCTACACCAAGTGGGAGAGTAGGTCGCCGCCTAACTTTAACAACACGCCTTAGCTAATTGCTGGGCGTGTTTTCTTTTGGGATGGGGAAAATGCAAAAAAATATAAAATAAAATGAAATAAAATTTGTAGATAAAAAATATTGTTTTATATTTGCGCCGTTAATATGTTTCTTTGACATTTTGAAATTGATATATTAAAATATATCGCTTTAACTTTTATTCTGCTATAAAATTTGAAATCTAGGAAATTTCAACCCAGTATGAATAATAAGTCTAAGCGACCTCATCAATAGCGGATGGGTGTTGCTGTACTTATTTACTGGGTGGGTCTCCTAGAACCTCAAATTTTAGTAAGTGTAGCACTCTTGTTCGCTTTTGGTTTTTTAGTGGAATAAGGAAAAAATCACAGTAAAAGTTGGAGTAAGGAATTGCAGAAAAGGTTTATTGAAACATTCTGCAATAAACGGCAGCGGAGAAAAACTTGCCGCAGGGGATTGTTTTATAAAAAAGTTTGTGTTTGTGGGTATGTACATAAAACAATCTCCAAAAGCTGCAAAAAAGTAATAACAATTAAACAAAAAAATTATGAGAACAAAAATTATCTTTCTTTTCGCAATACTTGCAAGCGTTACAACAAGCGCGGCAGTAAAGGTTACGCCGTTGGACGTAAACTACAACACACAGGTCGTAACCTTCAAAGTGGAATGGCAGAATGCAACCCTTCCCCACAACAACCGCGTGTGGGTGTGGATAGATTTCTGTTCGGTAAACGGCGTAACGCCCCAAAGTTTTTCTACCGCCACTGTTTCCAATCCCGCGAAAACCGGTGGAAACGGAACAATTACCGGAGGGACAACCCGCGGCTTTTTTATCGAATACGCTAACGCCACCAATGCCGGCACGACCGTTACCGCCAAATTAAGCAATGCGCCTGCCGGTAAATTCAACTGGTGCGCCTACGGCAGCGACATGCCGCCCAATGCTACGGTAAATGCCGGTGGCGGTTATACTTTGCACGGTACAAAACCGTTTACCATTAACGGCACGCCCGGTCACGACTCAAATACTTTCGGCGCCGGCACGTGCATAACATCTATTACCGACCCTACCGGACGACCCGACGGTTTTGCGGTGGAGCCGGTAATCAGCAATACGGACAGTCCGCCGCGTTGCAATGCCGGCGCGGTAACGCTCTCGGCTACCGCCTCCGGCGGCACGACTACCGCCATGACTTATACATGGACTATCGGCAGTGCAAACTATACTACTACAGCCAACAGTTATACTACTGGCTCGCTTTCTTCTTCTGCCGCCTATACGGTGAAAGTGAAAAATGCCAACAATTGCGAAAGTAGTCCGGTAGGTGGAAACATCACCATCAATAATCCCGGGACGAATGGGCAATCCGCCACTTGCGGCTGCGTTTCAGGCACCACCAATTGCAGCGGCACCTGTAAAACAAATTCAACATCATCCAGTAACGGCTCTTGCAGCGGTTGCAACACACGCACAGTGTACTACTACGATGTATGTGGCAATTTAACCTCGACAGGGTCAAAAACCGATAATACGTGCTGCTCGGGCTGTACAGGGAGTTCCCAGGACGGCTCTTGCAGTGGATGCAATACCCGCACGGTAAACTACTATGATGGATGTGGAAACTTATATACAACGGGGACACGAACGGATGCTGCTTGCTGTTCGGGCTGCAGTTCGTATCAGGAAGACGGCGCTTGCAGTGGATGCAACACCCGAATTGTGTATACGAAAAACGGATGTGGTGTCGTTACAAACACAGGTAGCCGTACTGATAGTAATTGTACAGCAGGATGTGAAATCGACTGGTCAGAATGCGAAGCATGTCTTGATGCGTGCATGAGCGAAACTAGCGCAGGATTTTCTTCTTGCCGATACGACATGTGTGCGGGTGCTTGCGAAGGATACACAAAAACTCGATAAACAGATATGGACGAACATATGGGTATAGGTGATGATTAAAACGTTTGTAAAAACCAAATCTTACAATAATGCAAAAATAAACAAAAATTAACCGTTAGAATAGCGTTTCCACCAACCGCTAACATCCGTTGCGCCTTGTCCTCGTTAGGGTTTCATCGTGCAACCATGAAATAATAAAAATGTTCTCGAAATAGGTAAAAACAAGGGAGAACTAACCCTTGTTCACCGTCCGGTAGAAAATCTTTACTACGCTACCGTACGGTTCAGGCGCCAAAACGCCTTAGTGGGGGCAAGTCCTCCCTATTAGGTGGCGAGGCGCCTGTTTTTTATAAACGAAGTGCAAAGTTAGCATAAAATCTTCAATTACACACATACGGGTAAAAATGTCTTGCAAAATTTATAGGGGAAAAATACAAAAAAAATATAAAATCATGAAAATAAAATTAAAATGGTTGCAAATACAGGTATTTTTAATCGAAGTAACGACGTATGAAAACGGCGCGTGGTGGCTGCATTTTATCTTGGTGGTCGTGTTCCGGTAGCGCGCAAGAATAAATAGCGGAATTTTAAAGCCCTTGCACAGCAACATTTCCAAGTGGTCTGCGGGTTGCTGCAATGTGGTTGCGAGTTGCAATTCCTACCGGCGCACCACTATAAAACTTTAAATTTTGAAACCTTTAAATTTTGAAATTTCTAACAGCCTGCAGCCTGTTGGCATTGGACAGTCAAAATTTATTACGACGGAAAATGCAAAAAATATTTTTATATTCCAAGATAAATTAGTAACTTGCAACGCTTTTTTTGAAGAACAGGACACATGGCTTATTTGAATTTTAACAAAGCAGAACTGGTAAACCTTGAGTATTCGCTTGAGCGGGAAATTCTGGCGACGACCCGGACAGGAGGATATACAAGCACTACTATCGTTTGTTGCAATACCCGGAAATATCATGGTTTGCTGGTAGCGCCCATTGACAGGTTCGATGGGGAAAACCATGTGTTATTGTCGTCGCTGGACGAAACTGTTGTGCAGCACGACCAGCCGTTTAACCTTGGCATCCGCCGTTTCCCGGGTATCTACGAACCGCGCGGGCATAAATACATTGTCGATTTTGCCTATGAACCGATAGCCACGCTGACTTACCGTGTGGGCGGCGTAGTTTTGAAAAAAGAAATCATGCTCATGCACCGCGAGAATGAATTGCTGCTCCGCTATACCTTGCTGGATGCGCATTCGCCGACGAAGTTGCGGTTAAAACCGTTTCTTGCGTTCCGCAATGTTCACCGCCTGAGCATGGCGAATACAGTGGCGAAAACCGGTTATGAAATTATTCCGCACGGCATCAAATCGAAATTGTATGACGGCTTCCCGTGGCTGCACATGCAGACCGACAAGGCAGGTGAATTTGTGGACGCCCCCGACTGGTTCTACAATGTGGAATATCGCGAAGAACAACGCCGCGGTTACGATTTCCATGAAGATTTATTCACGCCGGGTTATTTTGAATTGCCCATCCGGAAAGGGGAAAGCATCATATTTTCAGCGTCGGTTAATGAACAAAATCCGCCGGCATTGCCGGAAGATTTTGAAGAAGCCTTGTCTATCCGCTTGCCGCGCGACAGCTATGTGAATTGTTTGAAATATTCGGCGGGGCAATTTATCGTGCACCGGAAAAACGGAACGGAAGTCATGGCAGGTTATCCGTGGTTTGGTCGTTGGGGGCGCGACACGTTCATCGCCTTGCCGGGCTTGACGCTGGCGGCAAACTACGACCCGAAAAGTTGCAAGGAAGTGTTGGACACCATGTCGAACGAACTGCACAGCGGATTGTTTCCGAATATCGGGAAAGACGAAAAAGCGGCTTACAATTCGGTGGATGCGCCGCTGTGGTATTTCTGGGCTATCCAGCAATATGCCGAAGCCACCGGTCATGCGGTCTGGAAAGCCTACGGCAAAAAGATGAAATCCATTCTGGAAGTGTTCCGCCACGGAGATGTGAAAAGTATCCGTATGCATGACAACGGCTTGATATGGGCGGAAGAAGAAGGCAAAGCGCTCACGTGGATGGATGCTATCGTAGGCGACAAGCCGGTTACGCCGCGTTCGGGCTACCAGGTAGAAGTAAATGCGCTTTGGTATAATGCCGTTTGCTACACGCTTGAATTGGCAAGGGCGAATAAAGATACCAAGTTTATAGCGGAATGGGAAAAGATACCCGAGTTGATAGAAAAAAATTATGTGCACGCATTCTGGTTGCCCGTCCGCAAACATTTAGCGGACTATGTGGGCGAAGAAGGACAGAATGTCTTTATGCGCCCCAATCAGGTTATCGCCTGTTCGCTGCCCTACAGCCCTCTTCCGGATGAAGTAAAACGGAAAGTATTGCAGGCGGTGGAAAGTGAACTGCTCACGCCAAAAGGTCTGCGTACCCTGGCGCCGAAAAACCCGCTGTACAAAGCGCACTACGAAGGCGACCAGATTACGCGCGACAAAGCCTATCATCAGGGAACCGTTTGGCCTTGGCTGTTGGGACACTACATTGAAGCGAATTTCCGGGTATATGGCAAACAGTTTTTGGAAACAGCCAAAGAATTAGTCGCCGGATTTGAAGAAGATATGACCGTTTATGGGATTTGTTCTATCGCCGAAGTGTACGACGGCGACCCGCCGCATGCGCAGAATGGCTCCATTTCGCAAGCTTGGAGCGTAGCAGAAATTTTACGCAGTATGAAACTTATTGCAAAATACAGCAAGCAACCGGCAATGAACAATGAAGAGTGAACAGTGAACAATAAGGTTATTTACAAAGTGAAACAATAAAAAACCACAGGTGCAATGAAAGTACTAATGTTCGGTTGGGAATTTCCGCCACATATTTCAGGAGGGTTGGGCACCGCGTGCTACGGGCTGACCAAGGGATTGGCAAAACAGGACGTAGACGTGCTTTTTGTAATGCCCCGCGCCAACGGCGACGAAGACCAAAGCGCCGTGCGCATAGTAAACGCCAGCGACGTGGAAATGGGTTTCGGCATTTCCGGCTTTGAAGAATTTTGGAAACGTATCGACTTTGTAGAAATAGGCTCTAACCTGATACCTTACGTATCCCCTGAAGAATACGAAAAATTGGTAACCGGCGCTGTGAAAACCGGCGAACACAGCACGCATATTTCGTACCGGAACAAATATACCTTTTCGGGAAGGTACGGCAGCAACCTGTTGGAAGAAGTAGCGCATTATGCGTTAGTCGGCGCATCGGTGGCGGCGCAAAATACGTTCGACGTCATTCATGCGCACGACTGGCTTACCTATCCTGCCGGCATTGCCGCCAAGAAAATTTCGGGCAAGCCTCTGGTGATACATGTGCACGCTACGGAATTTGACCGCAGCGGCGAAAATATAAACCGGCTGGTGTACGACATCGAACGGATGGGCATGATGGCAGCCGACAGCGTGATTACAGTGAGCCATCTCACCCGCAATATTGTTATAAGCAAGTATGGCATTGCTCCCGAAAAGGTGATTACCGTGCATAATGCGGTAGCATTCGACAGTTACCCGTCGGTTTACGAACGCCGCGGCGTGAGCGAAAAGGTCGTTACATTCCTTGGCAGGGTTACATTCCAAAAGGGACCGGAATATTTCATAGAAGCGGCAGCCAAAGTATTGAAAAATTTCCGCAATGTCCGTTTTGTAATGGCTGGCAGCGGCGATATGCTCCACCGTTCTATCCGCCGGGTAGCAAAGTTAGGCATCGCCACCCATTTCCACTTTACGGGATTTTTGCAGGGCGCCGACGTACAACGCATGTTCGCGCACAGCGACGTCTATGTGATGCCGTCAGTGTCGGAGCCGTTCGGTATTTCCCCGTTGGAAGCCATGCGCTCGGAAGTGCCGACAATCATATCGAAGCAATCGGGCGTGGCAGAAGTGTTGAAATACGCTATCAAGGTAGATTTTTGGGATGTGAATGCATTAGCCGATGCGATTTACGGATTGCTGGCTTACCCGGCGTTGTCGAAAATGGCTGTCCGTTGCGGGCTTGACGAAGTAAATGCGTTGAAATGGGATCATGCAGCGCAGAAAGTAAAAAATATATACGCTTCGGTTGTACCAAAAGACCAGTAAAAAAGTATTCATACCTTTTATGACTTACAACTTACGATAAAACAATATTTGATATGAAAAAAACATTATGTCTATATTTTCAAGTACACCAGCCCCTGCGATTGCGCCAATACCGCTTTTTTGATATAGGCGCAAAACAGGATTATTACGATGAATTTGCCAACCGGTCGATTATGCAGAAAGTGGCTAATCGCTGCTACTTGCCGATGAACCGGGTTTTGTTGGAACTTATTGCGGAATATGGCAACGCTTTTCAGGTAAGTTTTTCCATAACGGGCACGGCTATTGAACAATTTGAAAAATATGCGCCGGAAGTCCTGGATAGCTTTAAAGCATTGGCGGAAACCGGTTGCGTAGAATTTTTATCGGAAACTTATGCGCACTCGCTGGCGTCGTTGAAAGATTTTAGTGAATTTGAAGAACAAATTAATTTGCACCGCGCGTTAATCAAAAAACACTTCAAACAAACGCCGGCGGTTTTTCGCAATACCGAATTGATTTATTCGGATGAAATCGGCGCAAAGATAGCCGGCATGGGCTATTCCGTGATGCTCACCGAAGGCGCGCGCCACGTGCTGGGATGGAAAAGCCCGAACTACATTTATTCCAATCCCGAATGTCCGAATTTAAAATTGTTATTGAAAAATTACCGTTTGAGCGACGACATCGCATTCCGTTTTTCAGACCGCGGATGGAGCGAATGGCCGCTCACCGCCGAAAAATATATTGGATGGTTGAACAACACCGCCACAAAAGATGATATTGTAAATTTGTTCATGGACTACGAAACTTTCGGCGAACACCAATCAATAGAAACAGGTATTTTTGCTTTTTTCCGCCACCTGCCGGAACAAGTCCTCGCCCATTCCAAGTTTGAATTTTTGACGCCCGGGAAGGCGGCGAAGAAACATCGCGCCGTTGCGCCGCTGCATGTTCCCTACCCGATTTCATGGGCAGACGAAGAACGCGACGTCAGCGCATGGCTCGGGAATGAATTGCAAAATGAAGCCATCGACAAATTATACCGGCTGGCGGAAAAAATAAAACAGGTAAATGAAAAAAATTTATTACATGAATTTCGATGCCTGCAAGCAAGCGATCACTTCTATTATATGTGTACTAAATTTTTCTCGGATGGCGCGGTACACAAGTATTTCAACCCCTATAACACCCCTTACGAAGCATTCATAAATTACATGAATGTACTAAGTGATTTTACCATTCGTGTTAATAACCATGTTGAAAAAAGTAATACAAAAAAAAGAAAGATATCAAAAAAATCACTAACATTGCAGGAAATTTTAATTAATACTAATTCAAAATTAGTAAAACAAAAACTTAAAAAAACTATTATGAGTAAAAGAATCTCTCCTCTTGCAGCCGCTCTGGAATTAGAGCCGAAACCTGCAGTAAAAAAAGCAGCGCCGAAGAAAAAAGTAGTCGCTAAAAAAGCAGCGCCGAAGAAAAAAGTAGTCGCCAAAAAAGCAGCGCCGAAAAAAGTAGTCGCTAAAAAAGCAGC
>JAIRLT010000101.1 GCA_031259225.1 Prevotellaceae bacterium | reverse complement strand
ACCAGTCATTTTGTGTTCGGGATGAAGAATGCCGACTTCCGGCTGGATGAAGTAACGGTAGTGGCTACGCAAAGCAAAGCGGGACAGTCCACCGCGTCCAATATTTCCCGCCAGGCTATTGACCACATGCAAGCCTCCACGTTGAGCGACCTGATGCAGTTGCTTCCGGGCGTCGTTATCACGAACCCCAACATGAACAGCGCAAATACGGTGAATATACGCGGTACAGGAGCAGGGAACAGCTTGGGAACAGCCATTATTGTGGACGGCGTGCAATTGTCGAACAATGCCAACCTGCAAGCGTTTGCCGCTACGATGAACGGCGGCACCGGTTCGCTTAACGGAGACGCCGCCGCCGGCGTGGATACGCGCACCATCGCGCTGGACAATATAGAATCGGTCGAAGTCATCCGCGGTATTCCTTCCGCAGAGTACGGCGACTTGACCTCCGGCGCCGTCATCGTAAAATCGCGGGCAGGAAAAGACCCGCTAAAAGTGAAGTTCAAAACCAATCCCGATTTATACCAGGGGTCTATATCGAAAGGATTTTTCATGGGTGATAAATGGGGCAACCTCAATATAAGCGGCGATTACCTCTACACCGTCAAGGAGCCGACGGAAGCTTATGCCTTTTACCAGCGCCTTGTAACGAAAGCGCTCTGGACAACATCCTTTAAAAAAGACCTCCTCTCTACCACTTCGTTTGATATTACACTCGGCAAGGATACCCGCAACTCCAATCCCAACGATAACGCCATAGATTTGCAGGAAAAAGCGCAGGAGTTCGGCATTGCTTTTAGCAACAACACCAAACTTAATATAAGCAAAGGATGGTTAAAGTCGTTGGAATGGGTGCTGGCAGGAAAGTACAATGATAAATATTCATGGACGCACGAGATGCTTTACAATGCCACCGGGCTTTATTCTACCGCCATGACCGACGGCAGCATTGTGTCCAACCGTCCCGGGCTACAGGTATATGACGATGCCGGCAACGAAATCACCCGCCTTGCCGGAGCGGCGTGGGCGACAATTCTTCCCAACGAATACTATACCGAATGGAGCGTGTATGGCAAAGAGATTAACGTCAATGCCAAGTTGAAAGTGAACTTTAACAAACGATGGGGAAACATTAACAACCGGATTATTGCCGGCGTAGATTTTAAAGCGGACGGCAATGTGGGCAGGGGGAAAGTGTATGACGAGCAAAACCCGCCCTTGCGCGCATTCAACAACCGCGCTTACCGCAACAGACCTTACGCCGATATTCCCTTTATTTACCAGTTGGGCGTTTTTGTAGAAGACTACTACCAGCATGCCTTCGGGGAGCGCTATTTGAATATTGCCGCCGGCGCCCGGTTCGACTATATTAACCAAAAAAGCGTGTTGGCGCCCCGTGTCAATGCCTCTTTTGATTTGTTACCCGAAACGCTGACGCTCAGGGGCGGCTATGGCATAACCGCCAAAGCCCCGACGCTGTTGTATCTCTATCCCGAAAATGCGTACTTCGACTACCGCCTTACGCCTGATATCAGCCCGGAAGAGGTGTTGTTGTGCGAAACTCATATATTTTCCGCCGAAAACCCCCTCCTTGAAATCGCTACCAACCGGAAAATAGAAATGGGAATGGATGTCAGGTGGAAGAAAAAATACCGGCTTTCCATAACCGCCTATGATGAATTGCGAGAAAACGATTATTCATTTTCTAATACTTTGAATACTTTCCGGCTGGTGGAATACAAGCAATACACCATTGACCGGCAAGTTACCGGCGCGCCGCCGGTATTGAAATTATCCAATACCGCGAATGTATTTGCTATCTATTCGGAGCCCGGCAATAATAACTATTCCCATAACCGGGGCGTGGAATTTGAATTGGACTTGGGACGTTTCGACGCTATCAGGACTTCTTTCTACATAAACGGCGCGTGGGAAAGGCGCACGTCTAAAAGCCGGGATTACTCGTTCAGCACTCTTTCGAGGGCGAATGAACTGGAGCGGAACATCGGCATTTACGAAAAGGGACGGCTGAGCTCCGAAAGTGAAAGATGCCTCACCACCGTGAGGATTACGCACAACATTCCGGCTATAGGATTTGTCATTACGCTGACTTCGCAAATCCTGTGGCTAAGCAATACCTGGACGGTTTACGGGAGCGATATGTTTGAAAAATATATTTCGTACCATGATGGGAAAGTGTACGACTTCGACCCGGCGTTGAAAGACGACCCGGAGTTTAGCTACCTGTTTCCCGGCGTCAATAATATGCGCGACCTGGTGGATAAAAGCATTCCCACCCTGTTCTTCAATATCAACCTGTCGAAAGAACTGGGCGATTACTTTACCGCTTCATTTTTCGCCAACAATGTATTCAATAGCCGACCTGTGTATGAATCGACCGTAACGCCGGGGTCATTCCACGAAGCAGGCGCTAATATTTTCTTTGGTTTCGACTTGAAAGTTTCTATAAAATAACTCAAATTAAATAACATTAAAATTAAAAAAAGTATGAAAAAACATTTATTATTTTTAGCTTGCGCTGTCCTTCTGGCAGCCTGCGACAAGACCGACAGCGTTAAGGAAATTACCGTTTCGGTGCAAATTACTACGCCGGCAGGCGTTACGACCGTTCCCGAAGCCTACCTGGTGGAGTTTATCAACTACAATGACAATAGCAAAGTAGAAAAAACCGCCGGTGCAGATGGCAAAGTAACGGCAAGCCTACTCCCCGGTATCTACACCATTTCCGTAAGCGCTGAAGCATTGGCGCAAGGTTTTTCGGTTATTTACAGCGGCTCCCTGGTTAATGAAAACATAATAACCGACGGGGCGTCCTACACCATTGAAGTAGCGGTAGCCAAATCGGGCACTTTGGTCTTCAAGGAAATTTATTACACAGGAAGTCGAACCCCAAGCAATGCCACCTATTTCCGCGACCAGTTCTTTGAAATTTACAACAACAGCGAAGCGGTGGTCTATGCTGACGGGTTATGTTTAGGTACGCTGTATACTAACCTCGCATCGGCAACCCAGCCCACATGGGACAAGGAAAATGCCGCCGACTATGTCTTTTACCAATGGTTGTGGCAAATTCCCGGAACGGGAACCCAATATCCAATTCAGCCCGGCGAAGCTATTATTGTGGCACAATGGGCAACCAATCATCAGGTCGAAACTTTAAATCCAAGCGCTCCGGTCAATTTGTCGTCCAGCGAATTTGAAGGTTATATCGCAGCCAGTAGTACACAAATACAAACCGACGAGCAGGCAATAAATTTGGATCTTATATACAGGATGTCCAATTTTCAATCAATGCCCCAATGGTTAAATTCCATCAATGGCTGTGCTTATGCATTATTTTTCCCCGACGAAAATACAGACATAACCGAATTGACCACGCAGGTTGGCTCAACGGCGCAAGGGGTCGCTATTCCCATCAGTCTGATATTAGATGCTGTGGAAACGGTAGGTAATGAAACACAAGTACAGTTGAAACGTATCCCTACCGTGCTGGACGCCGGCGCCACCTTTGTGGGCGCTACCTACAACAGCAAGAGCGTAGCGCGGAAAATCAAAGAAACCAAACCGGATGGACGGATTATTTATCAAGACATCAACAATTCGACCAGCGATTTTGAAGTGAAAGATACGCCGGAAATCCGTCGCAATGGCGCCAAAAAACCGTCGTGGAATACATGGGGTAATTAAAATTAAATGAAGAACCGTTTATTTATACCGGCTGTTTGCCTCTTGTCCGTAGCCCTTTACGGGCAAGGGGCGGCGCAGCCTGTAACCGGCTACAGCGGCATGGAGTTGAACTATGCCCAATCGCTGTGGTTTCACACTTCCAATGCCGCCGGGATAGCGGTAACGCCCTTGCGCGACTACAATATCCTCTCTGCGCAATATGCAACCGTTGCGGGCGGTTACAAGCTGCAACAGGAAGGGGACAGGAACCGCAGTATGAACTTTAATACCAATGGCGCCCTGCTGTTGGGGAAATTCTTCCTGTGGGGTGATTTCACTTTTTCCGACAGCCATGTAACCGGCGCCACCTTCAACACCAACCGCTATGAGCCCACGTCCGATATGCCTTACTATGTGGCAGACGCCAACAAAAGCGACTGGAAAAAACAATATTATGACATGGCGCTGAAAGCCGCCCTGCCGGTCTGGAAAGACCGCCTTGTACTGGGCGCCGAAGTGCATTATACCGCCAAAAGGGCGGCTAAACAGTTAGACCCGCGCGCCACCGTGCATGGGTACGGTATTTTAATCAAGCCGTCTGTGGTAGCGAAAATTGCCAACCGCCACCATGCCGGCGCCAGCTTATGGTACCAAAACACTTTCGACCGGAATACGTTTACCAACAGCCTCACCTATCACAACGAAGAGGTATATATTATGAAAGGACTGGGCAATTATTCGCCCGGCGTAGTGGGCGGAACAGGTGGAATAGGCGTTTTTTATTACCCGGGCAACCAGTATGGCGGCGGTTTGCAGTATGGCATTACCGGCAACAACAAAGCCCTGTTGCTGGATATTACCTGTGCAACGGAAAAAATAGAAGTATTTGAAACCCCCACAAAACCCCGGCGGAGAGGCGCTACCGGTAATACAACCATAGCTGCCAAACTGCAACTAATCCGGAGTGGGAACTACACGCACAAAATTACGGCAGACGCCGGGCAATCGGCTACCGACGGCATTGAATACGTACAGGAATATGACAGCCGGTATGAAGTAAACCGGTGGGTAACCATTGCAGAATACGTGAAAAGCACCTACAAGCGGTTGTGGGCGTCGCTGCAATACGATCTGTTTATGGGTAACCGCTATGACTACGCATGGAAAGCCGGCATAAAAACCCGGTACAGCAGCCGGCAGGATGAATACCTGGCGCCCCGCTCCGTATTCAATGCCCAAAACAGTTATACCGAACTGTCGGCGGCAAAGAACTTGGTGGTTGGCGCCCCGGTAAAAATCCTTTTCGGGCTGCAGCTCGGCTACAACCTGAGCATGGGGGGCGAATATGCGTATAGTAGCGCAGAAGCAACGTCTGTCCTTGTTACCGATTTTTACCCCCAAGACCTGTCTTACCTCACCAGCCATTATGGAATAATAGGCGGGAGCATCGATGCCTCCTTCCTCATTAAATCCCCCTCGTCGATTAACCTCCATTTAGGCGGGCAATGGCTCAAACCCGCCGGAAGCGGCTCCTGCCGGTTCTACCTGAATGCGGAAGTAGCGTATATTTTTTAGTACATTATTCTACCTTTTTAGTATATTACTTAATAAATATACCTATTGTATGGTATTGCCGGAGGCTGTTAAAGAAGTTACCTTTGCAGCCTAAAATTATTTCATGGTATTGTTTGCACCGCGTTATGGATTACTTCTTCTTCTGGTTGCCTGTTGCTGGTTTACCGGCAGCGCCGTGCCGCCGGGCGCCGACGGGCGTTTTACCCTGTCGGGAACGGTAATGGACGCCAAGACCAAAGAGCCGGTGGCGTATGCTTCGGTAGTGTTGACAGGGCGTGAGCGCTGGACGGTAACCAATGAGAAAGGTGAATTTATCCTAAAAAATGTGCCGGCGGGCGAAGTGGACGTGGCTGTGTCGTGCCTCGGATATGCGAAGAAAACAAGGCGGCTGAATGTGACCGGCGATTTGCCGGAGTTGGAATTTTATTTGCCGGAAGACAACCTCCTACTGGACGAGGTGACGGTTACCGCACAGAAAAGTCAAGATGATATTACTACTTCGTACAGGATTGACCGCGCCAGCCTCGAACACCTGCAAATGCTCGACATTGCCGATGCCATGAGCCTGCTGCCGGGCGGACAAACCAACCAGAGTCTGCACTTAGCCACCGGCGATGCACAACGCATCACGGTGCGCAGCGGCGCCGGCAGCGAAAACGGCAACCCTACGTTCGGTACGGCTGTGGAGGTGGACGGCGTGCGGCTGTCGAACAACGCGTCGTTCGGCGCATCGACCGATATTCGCCTGTATGGGGTCGATACGCGCACGGTGGCAACGACCAATGTCGCCTCGGTGGAGGTGGTTACCGGCGTGCCCTCGGTGCAGTATGGCGACCTCTCGAACGGCATAGTGAAGATAAATACCATCAGGGGAAAGTCGCCGCTGCACGTGGAGGCTTCGACGCGCCCGAACACCAAACAGGTGGCGGTGCACAAGGGCTTTGCGCTGGGACGCGACGCTGGCGTGCTCAATGCCGCGCTGGAATATACGCGGTCAATAGCCGACCTCGCGTCGCCCTACACGTCATACAGCCGCAACAATGTGTCGTTGCGCTATTCCAATACCTTTAACGCGCAAAGCGGCCGCCCGCTGACACTGGAAACAGGCATTACGGGAACGCTGGGCGGCTATCATTCCAAAGACGACCCCGACGCGTTTGTCGATACCTATACGAAGGCGCGGGGCAATACGTTGCGCGGGAATGTGCGCCTGTCGTGGCTTGCCGACCTGCGGTGGCTTACCAACCTGGAAGGACAATGCACCGTGAATTATGC
>JAIRLT010000080.1 GCA_031259225.1 Prevotellaceae bacterium | reverse complement strand
TTAATTTTATCGTACGAAGCGGGCGCGCCGAAATCGATATACGCCCATTCTTCCCCGGCGGTAGCGCTTTGCCATGCGCTGGCGAAGTGGTAGGACGGCAATGCCGATTGCAGTTCGTTTCCTTTATAAAATTCCCATTCGGTAAATGTCCATTCGGTGGCGGCAGGCATACGGAACGTGAATTTATAGTGTTGGTACGTTTCATTCAACGCGACTTCCAAGTTCAGCGTGCGCGCCGTCATAAAGCGGTCGCCGCCAAACGAGAATGCCGGCGTTTCGGCTTCGGCGGGTTGGTAGTCGTAGTTAAAAATCACGGGTGAAGGATTGGGTTTCGGTTTCGGTGCATTGGCGGGCGGGGGCGCGAAGTTGAAAAAGCCGCGCATGAACGGGTTTTCCGCACCGGCATAGCCGCTGCCCTTGTCCTGTTTCAGTACTTCCCAGTTGGCGCCGTCGTTGGAGCCGTACAGGACGATTTCATAGCCTTTCGGTTTTTTATTATCCGCAATCACGCTGCCGCGCAACACTATTTTGTCGGCAGGGATGGTCATATTGTCCAAGTCCAACTGGAGGAAAATATCGTTTCCGGCGATGATGTATTTCGAATCGCTTTTGCCGTCGAAAAGCCATTCCCGCTCATTCTTTTGCAAGTCGCCGCCGGCGGTAGCCACGCGGATAGTAGCGGGCGCGCCGGTAGCGATAATACCGTCGGTCAGCAACTGCGCCGTCAGGTTATAGTCGTAAGCCGACGAATGGTAGGCGCTTCTCAATGCCGCTACATTGCGGTAGGCGTCATCCTTTACCAATTCCGGCGCAAAGCTTTCGGCGGGATTTCCCGGATACAACCCAATACCCCGCGAATAGTCCGGCGAGGAGCCGCAGCTTGCCCACAGCCATCCTGCGGCTGTTAAGGCAATAAATAGTTTAATTTTATTTTTCATGATTGTTTATTTAATTAATTTTAGTTTTGGAAGAGCGCACCGGCAGGCATACATTCCACCCACCGGATGTATATATTCATTCCGGCATACCATCCATACGCCAGAAAAGCCGTATAGATTACCGCAATGGTAATGGCTAACGGTTTTACAGGTAAGCGCAGCAAATAATACATGCCCGCGCTAACAATGGATATAATCACTACCGGATAAACTGATACCGCCCCATTAACAAGGGCGCTTGTACCAAAAAGCGCGACAAATGGCGCGACAATAATCCATGCTGTATATTTTTTCTGCGAAATATACCGTTCAGCTATGTAGGGTGCAAGAAGGTAAATCACCCCTACGGCAAAAAATTGAAATGGACGGTATCCTTCCAAAGAAACAATCGCCAATGCAAAAGCAAGGAGCGTTAATGCTATCAACCGGTAATTTTCCCGGACAACCTTCCATTTCAGGGCAAAGAACCCGATAAAAAATCCAGCCAATACCCAGCCTGTTAAGAGGAGTAAAGTTGCCCATGTCCGTTCGTTTACAAAGAGGTTATAGCTACCCCACTGTGAAGCGGATAACCCGAAATAAACCACGATGAGCAATGTGGGGAAAAGCGTACTTATCCGTTGTTTCGGATAATTCACCACCAACGCATACAGCATGAGCAGGCACAATAATATGGTACCATACATTTCTTTATGCTGCATTATTTCATAAAGGAAACAAGCTAATATAACCACGCCGGCGGACAGTAAAAGAGAAAGATTTTTTTTCATAATTATATTAATTGTTAATTGTTAATTGGCTGGCGCGCCAGCAACGTTCAACTAAAAAAACACCCTTAGTAGCCGGAAACGAACCACACGAACTATCCACCCTTATTACCTTATTATACCGGCATTGTTTAGCAATAAAGTGCCACCGCCGCCGCAAGGTTTGGAAGGCAAAGTATGTGTATAAATTAATGTCCACCATTTTTATTTTAATAAGGGTTGTTGTTGTTATATCTTTTTTGCTACTAAGGGAACTTTTTTATTATATGGTTAGTATCTTTCATTGCTACTAAGGGCGCTTTTTTAATTATTAATTGTTAATTTGCTGGCGCGCCAGCCCAATTAGTCATATTAGCACATTAATCACATTAGCGCATTATTTTATTTTCTGAATATCTTTCAGGAACAAATAGCGCGGGTTTTTCTTCATTTCCTTTAAGAGGTCTTCGTGCTTGGGCATTTTGCTCCAGCGTTCGTAGGCTTCGCGGGCTTCGGGCGGCATCTTGGCGATGTCTTCCGCTGTGGGGGGCGTAAACCGGAAACCGCCGCGCGGCGGGGCGTGGCGCCACGTCAGGATATACGACGAGGGATATTTTGCCAGGATTTTCTGCAAGTCCACGCTAATAGGACCGCATTCGCTCAACGCATGGAGTTTCTTCTTTTCCGCCGCCAGTGCGGTAGTAAAAGCAAGGGCTTTGTCCACATTTTGGTTAAATTCTTCGCCCTGCCCGTACCAGTCGATAGAGAGCATGTCAATATACTCGTCGCCCGGATAGCCGCGCAGGAACTCTTCCGGCGAATACACCTTGTCGGTATTGTAGGCATACAGGATATTATGCAGCCCTTTGCCGCGCAGGAAATTTACCGTGTAGCGCCACAGGGCGGCATATTCTTCATCGTAGCAGCGGGTCGCGCCCCACCAGAAGAAGCTGCCCGAATGTTCGTGATAGGGGCGGAAGACAAAGGGAATGAGCGTGCCCTTCTCATCGCGCCATGAATGGAAAAACCGCGCCAGACGTTCCAGCCACGAGTTAAACATGGCATGGTTACTGCCGCCGGGCAGCACGCTTTTCACGGCATTCATGCCGTCGGCAGAGAGGAAATCCACTTCCCATGCAGAGCCGGCGCCGTTGGGCTCTTTAATGCCGGGCCACTGCGAACTGAACGGGTTTACCACGTGCCAGCTGACGGTAATCACGCCGTTTTGCGCATAAAACCATTTTGCCTGTTCCGTCATTTCGGCAAAAGCCACCGAGTCAAGCGAGCGTTTGCCGCCGAGTTCCAGTTCGCCGAGTTCAAAACCCGCCACGCCCGGATAATCACCCACCGCGTCTTTGGTATCCGACCTGCCCGGAGTGTACCACCAGGTGTTGCCGGTCATCAGGTCGTCCTGATGTCCATACATGGTGCCTTTTGCCTGTATTTTGAGCAGGCGGGCGAAAAGTTGTTTAGCTTCGGGCGTAGCTTCGGGATCTGCCGGTTGCCAGCCCTGCGTGGCTTGCGCCCACATGGCGGCGCTAAAAAGCGCCATAGTTACTGAAAGGATAATTTTTTTCATAATCGTTTTTTTTAAATTGTTAATTTCCGATTGTTAATTTCTAATTTCTGATTGGCTGGCGCTGATTAGTGGTTAGTGGTTAATGGTTAGCAGCGACAAGCGCATGGGCGTTATTCATATTATTATAGCATTGCTACTAAGGGTGTTTTTTTAATTGAAAGTTGCTGGCGCGCCAGCCATTTTCAACTTTCAACTATATTAACATAATTTTAAGACAAAGATAAAGGCAAAAAAAGCCGGTAACAAATACTTTATTATCAATTACCGATACTTTTCAAGTTGAAAATTGACTAAAGCCACAAAAATATAGCAAATCTTCTTTTTCCATTGGCTTTAGCCGGCGGAAAAACGCTGCCCACTGCTATTGCCTACTGCTACTGCCTATTTTTTCATCACGCCGGTGTTTTTTTAACTGCTCTTATGTTTTCCGGCGCTTTTGCGATATTTTTTCCGGCTGCTGTTTTTTAAAACTTATTCATTTTACTTTTCACCGGCTTCACGGGTATATATAAAAAACGCCCACAGGACTTTAAATCCTGTGGGCGTAATTGGTTATAAAACAGGTGTAAACTGCTGTTCGTACACAAAAGTGCGATTATGCAAATTACGTACCGACACATCCATCGGCTCGGCAACAGCCATTGGCACAGTAACCACTACGGTAGTGGCTGCTTGCGACACCACCACGCACGGTAATGTACCAATCAAAAATCCGCTGGGAAGCACTAAATCCGTACCCAGGTTTTCACCCGTAAGCGTAATATTACTACCCGGCGCAGCCTCAATAGGCGTTACGTTAGTAATACGCGATATTTTCCATGGAATGTCATAATTTTTGGAAAATTCTTCTTCCGGGGCAGTGTCTTTCTGGCAGCCTGCGGTTAGCATGGCTATGGCGCCCACCAGGGCGATCATCATATATTTTTGTATCTTTTTCATATTTCTTTCTTTTTATGAATTACACGAATGATTTAATTACTCGGATTGGGGTCAATATTCCAGTAAGTAATTTCCGTTTCGGGAATAGGGAATACCGGAATATAACGGTCGGCGCCGGTGCCGGGTACGCTTACCGTATGTTTTAAGCTACTCTTGATAATATTATTCCGTATTCCGGCGATGCGGGCTTCCTGACCGGGAAGGTTATTTACGCGGTCGTCGTCTTTTACTTTGCCCACGCGGTCAACTAACCGCCCGGTACGAACCAGATCATATGTGCGGAAGTTTTCGCCGGCTAATTCGAGGCGGCGTTCGTTCCATATCGCTTCGAGTAGCGCTGTACCTGTAACCGTTCCGTCAAGATCGGGTACATTCGGCGTCGAAGGGGGCCAAGCGTCAAAGCCCTGGCTGAAGAGATTATATCCCTTGCAATACGACGACTGACGCGCCCGCTGGCGGATGTCATTTACCCGCGCTCGCGCTTCGCCTTCATTACCCAAGTAGTAGGCGGCTTCGGCGCGCATCAGCAGTATATCGGCATAGCGGATAACAATATATGCTTTGGACGTGCCTTGCATCAATGCCATAAGCCCGTTTACCGCTACTTTGCGGTTGTAGTAGTCGGTCATCATGGCAGCTGCCCTGTTATAGGGTTCTGTGTTGCTGCCATAGAGAATACCGCCATTGTAAGTAGGACCATAGATAGTGCAACTCAAGCGCGGGTCGGTGGGGTCAAAAGCGTTTACCAAATCCTGGTTGGGCTGGTTGAAGCCCCATCCAAATGCACTGCCGCCGCGTACACCCTGCACCATCCAATCCATAAGTACCTTTCCACTATTCATCCATCCATCTTTGCCGGTATATTCAAATAGCGATTCGAGGCGGTAACCGCCGTCGCTTTCTTCTTCAAACAGGGTAGCAAAGTTGGGTGCAAGCTGGTACTGTCCGGATTGAATAATGTCGGTAGTGAGGTCATACAACGCCTGCCAGGTAGCGCCATAGCCGGCTGCGTTGGGGTCGGTGCCGATAGCGTAAATCATCACGCGCGCCAGCATGCCTTGCGCCGAGCCTTTGGAGGCGCGTCCCAAATCTTTGGGCAAATAATCACCTTTAAGCGGCAACAAGCCGACTGCCAGTTTAAACTCTTCTACAATAAACTGGAGCGTTTCACTGAACGAGGAGCGCGGGACATTGCCGAAGTCTTCCACTTTTACTGATTCGCGGAAGATAGGCATTCCGCCATAATGACGTAACAGGTAGAAATACCAGTAAGCGCGGAAGAAATGGGCTTCGCCCTGCATCCGTTGTTTCACTTTGGCGTCGATCGGCGCATCCGGTAAATGATCCAGGGCAAAATTAGCGCGCGATACGCCCCAAAAACCGTTCATGTAGAAATTCGTTACCAGCGTATTATTGCTATTGACCTGGTATTGGCAGACCATTTGCAAATCGGGATAGTCCATCGGTTCACTGCCTTTTTCGGCGTCGTCGGAAGCGATATTGCCCATGTAAAATTCATAATGGTTGTCAATCCACACGCCGTCGGGACCGGTGCCGGAAGTGAAAGACAGCAGTTCATATAAACCGATGATTACTTTTTCAGCGTCTTCTTCATTGTTCATATAGTCCGAACTCGGCACTTTCCCTTGAGGCGTTACTTCATCAAGGAAGTCATTACATCCTACCGTCAAAAAGAGGCACAGCAGGATAGCAGTAATTTTATATGTTATCATTTTTTTCATAATAATATTCATTTTTTTTAGGTTAAAGCGTTATGTTAAGCCCAAGCACAAACGTGCGGGGACGCGGATAGGTGGCAAGGTCAACGCCAAGGTTAAGCGGATTGCTGTAATAATCGCCCATTTCGGGGTCGAAACCGCTGTACTTGGTAAACACGTGCAGGTTATCTACCGACACATAAAGCCGCAGCCGCTGGATTTTTATTTTCTGCGTCAGCGCCTGCGGCAGCGTGTAACCTAATTGCACGTTTTTGATACGTACATACGTGCCGTCTTCCACATACCGGTCGGAAAAGTAGGAGTTATGATTGGGGTCATTGGTATCCAGGCGGGGGTATTTGTTGGTAGAGCCGGCGCCCGTCCAACGGTTCATCATTTCTTTCGACATGTTCCATTGCCCGAAGGTCGAGGAATACAAATCCATCACGGCGGCATTGGCAATCTCGTTGCCGATGGACGATTGCAGGAATACCGCCAAGTCAAAGCCTTTATACCCCAAGTTAGCGCTCAGCCCCCACGTTACGTCCGCCATGCCGCTGCCCAGATAGGTGCGGTCATCTATATTAATTTCTTTACCGTCGTCGGCGGTTTTCACATATTTCACATCACCCGGACGGGCGTTGGGTTGGATTAAAACGCCATTAGCGTTTTTGTAATTGTCGATTTCTGCCTGTGTCTGGAAGATACCGTCGGTTTTGTAACCATAGAAATACGCCATTTCCATTCCCACCTCCGTTTTAGTGAAAGGCATTTGTATCTTTGGCATATTCATCCCATATAGCGGGTCGGGCGAGCCGAGGTCAAGCACTTTATTTTTGATAAACGACGCATTGCCGCTTATTGAGTAAGAAAAATCCCCCTTTTTGTCTGCCCAGCGCAGTGTCAATTCCAATCCGTTGTTGCGCATTTGAGCGGGGTTGGTGCTGGGGCGGGTCTTACCGGCATACAGCGGTATAGGCGCTCTCAAAATCATATCAAAGGTATTACGGATAAAGTAATCCACCGTACCGCTCAGTTTGTAGTTGAGCAGGGCGAAATCCACTCCGATATTATACTGTTCGGCGGTTTCCCAGTGCAAATCTGCGTTGGCGTATTCCAACTCTATAGCGCCTTGTTGGATGGCATTGCCGATAACGGCATTGTATCCGGTCGTCATCAGCGCAATATAGTCGTTAGATCCGGCAGAGGATTCATTCCCCACATGTCCCCATCCGGCGCGCACTTTGAGTTGTTGGAGCAGGTTACTTTCCGATTTCATAAATTCTTCTTCATGCAAATTCCATCCAAACGAGAACGAGGGGTAGTAGCCCCAGTGGTTGATAAATTTTGATGAGCCGTCGGCGCGTACCGTAGCGGTGAGCAAGTATTTGCCGGCATAGGTATAATTGCCGCGGAAAAAGAAGGAAGCCATCCTGTTCCAAAAAGGCATGCTGTGCGATGAACTTTTGGATGACACAGTAGCGCTTTGGTCAATATACCACATGTTTTCTGCTTCCGGCACATCCTGCGCCGAGCCGCTTAACGTAACAAACCGGAAATCCTGCGCTTCCGTACCCAGTGTCAAGCCGATACTGTTTTTGCCGAATTCTTTATTGTACATCAGGTAGGCATTCGCCAGCCAAGACTTGAATTCATTCCGCCCTACGCTCAAAGCGCTATTGCTGCGGTTCTGGTCTGCCGCTACATAATACACCGGCGAATAGTTCTGGTTCTCGCCGAAATTGGCGCGGATGCCGTACTGCGCACGGAACGACAACCCCTTCACTTTGGCAATATTATCCCACTGGAAAGAAGTATTTGCAATAAACATATTGCTGGCGCTATAACCATAGTTCGCGCCTTCATACACTTGGCGGGCAGGTTGATAGGAAGGGTCTGCGTAAAGGACTTCACCCCATGTGTTGTTATATTCATCCCACGCCAGCGAAATGGGGTCGGCGCGCATAATGGTCGGCCAGATAGCGCCGTAATAGTCTGAACCGCCGCCGCCACCTTTGGATTTACGGTGCGTGTAAATAATGTTCACGCCTAACGTAACATCCGTATTCAACTTATAGGTATTGTTAAGGCGGGCAGTGAGCATATCCATTTCATTATATTTTTGCACGCCCTGCGTTTTCGAATAAGTAAGCCCTGCACCGTAAGTATGGCGGTCGGTACCGCCGTTGATGTCCAAATTATAGTTTTGCGACACCCCGGTACGTATGACTTCGTCAATCCAGTTAGTGCCTTCATATTTGTTGGCTATTACATAGTCAAACATGGCAGCGTCCTGCTGACTGAGCGGCATATTGCTGTTAGCATACAGTTCCTTTTTCAAGGTGGCGTATTCCCACGCGTTCAGCAGTTCCACCGTACGCGCCATAACCGACATGCTGGCGTAAGCGTTTGCCGTTATAGTGGTACGGGTATTGAAACGTCCGCCCCGCGTCTGGATAAGGATCACGCCGTTCGCGCCGCGCGAGCCGTAAATCGCGGTTGCCGAAGCGTCTTTCAGGATTTCCATACTTTCAATATCCTGCGGCGACAGGTAATTGATATCCGACACAGGGAAACCGTCTACTACATACAACGGGTCGGAAGTATTGATAGTTCCGTAGCCGCGAATGCGGATTTTAGTACCTGAACCCGGTTCACCGGAGTTGCTGATAACGTCCACGCCGGCTACGCGCCCGGCTAACGCTTGCCCAATATCTACGGTGGACAATTGTTTCAGGTCGTCGGTAGATACTTTGGCAACAGCGCCGGTGAGGTCGGACTTTTTCATCGTACCATAGCCGACTACCACCACTTCGTCCAGCGCCACCTTATCGTCTTCCAGTGCCACGTTAATGGGCGCGTCGGAGCGCACTGTCCGTTCCACAGCAACTTTACCAATAAACGAAAATACCAGCACATCGCCTGTGTTGGCATTAATTGAGTAACGTCCGTCAAGGTCGGTTGCTGTTACCGCCGTCGAGTTTTCCACCCGAACGGTAACCCCGGCCATGGGAGA
>JAIRLT010000004.1 GCA_031259225.1 Prevotellaceae bacterium | reverse complement strand
GGTATAAGACTATTTTCGGCGGACATTTGGATGCAAGAACAATTGAGAATCAAGAAACGGAAATCAACCTCAAAAGTTGGTCTTTAAATAAATTCATGGGGATAGGTATGCCCGATGCTACAATGTCTGTTAATATTACTGCAATGAACGAAAAGAATTATAACGGCTATACTTGCGTTGCAACAAAGCCATTATGAATTATGAATTGGCTGGCGCACCAGCCCCTTCACCCTTTACCTTGTACCCTTTGCCCTTAAAGCTGGATGCAAAAAAGAACTGCCGGTGCAGAAATGCACCGGCGGTTTTTTTTGAAATCTTGAAATCTTTTAACCTAAAAAAGGATAGCGGTAATCTACCGGCGGCACAAGGCATTCCTTGATAGCGCGGGGGCTTGTCCAGCGGAGGAGGTTGAGGTAGCTTCCGGCTTTGTCGTTGGTACCGCTGCGGCGCGCGCCGCCGAAAGGCTGTTGCCCTACCACTGCACCGGTCGATTTGTCGTTGAAATAAATATTACCTGCCGCATATTTCAAGCATTGCGCCGCTTCCTCCAGTGCATAGCGGTCTTGCGCAAACACTGCGCCGGTCAGCCCGTAGGGCGAAGTCTCGTCGAGCAGTTGCAGCGTTTCCGTCCATTTATTTTCGGGATAAACGTATACCGAAAGCGCCGGTCCGAAGATTTCTTCTTCCATCGTAACAAAATGTGGGTCGCGCACCTCAATGACCGTCGGCTGTATGAAATATCCCTGCGACTTGTCACCCGTACCGCCCGCAATGATCGTGGCTTCGGACGAGCGGCGTGCGCGGTCGAGGTAGCTCATGATGGTATCGAACGAGGTTTCGTCGATAACGGCGTTGTGGTAGTTGCTAAAATCGCGCACGTCGCCGGTTTTGATGGACGCCAACATATCGCAGAGGCATTGCTTCACTTCCTGCCAAAGGTTCGACGGGATGTAAGCGCGCGACGAAGCCGAACATTTCTGCCCCTGGTATTCAAACGAGCCGCGAACCAGCGCCACCGCCAGTTCCTGCGCCTTCGCCGACGGGTGTGCCACCACAAAGTCTTTACCTCCCGTTTCGCCTACCAGCCGCGGATAGGAACGATAGCCGGAAAGGTTGTTTGCCGCCGTTTGCCACAACTGGTCGAAGGTGGCGGTGGAGCCGGTGAAGTGCAGTCCGGCAAAGTGCGGGCTCACCAGCGCCGCATTGCCGATAGTGCGTCCTGCGCCGGGCAGGAAGTTTATTACGCCGTCGGGCAGTCCGGCTTCCTGAAAGATTTTCATCAGGAAATAATTGGAAAAAATGGCGGTAGTCGCCGGTTTCCAGAGTGTCGTATTGCCCATCAGCACGGGCGAAAGGTTCAGGTTTGAGGCAATCGCCGTGAAGTTAAAAGGCGTTACCGCCAGCACAAATCCTTCAAGCGGGCGGTATTCCATACGGTTGATAACGCCCGTTTCGCTGTGCGGCTGTTCGTCGTAAATCCTGCCGGCATAGTGGACGTTGAAGCGCAGGAAGTCGATATTTTCGCACGCCGAATCTATTTCCGCCTGAAAGGCATTTTTACTTTGTCCAAGCATGGTGGCGGCATTCAGGAGGGCGCGGTATTTCTTCGCCGACAGTTCGGCAATCCGCAGGATGATGGCGGCGCGTTCCTCCCACGGGAAGCGTTCCCACGCTTTCTGCGCCTGCGTGGCGGCAGCTACCGCCGCTTCCACTTCTTTGACGCCTGCCTTGTGGTAGGTGGCTAATACATGCCTGCGGTCGTGCGGCATCACTACTGTGCCGGTGTCGCCCGTATGCACTTCGCGCCCGCCGATGATGATGGGGATTTCAATGGTTCCGGACGATAGCCGTGTTATTTCTTCCTGCAGTTCCTTGCGTTCGGCGCTGCCGGGCGCATAGCTTTTCACCGGCTCGTTGGCAGGATAGGGAAAATGATAAATAGAATTATTCATGATTTATATGATTATTTATGTTTGAAAGTTAATTGTAAAGGGTAAAGGGTTATGCGCGGGTAAGATTAAAAAAACAATAAGCGCCGGGTATCCGGCGCTTTATTGTCAATGAATAGGGTTAATACCCGAAGATTTCTTCAAGCGTTACGGTTTGCACCGGCGCAATGTTTTTCATGGTGTCCATAGACAGCGCTTTTTTGTCGCCCAGTATGCAGTACACATACGGTAGTCCTTTGATATATTTTTCCTGAAATGCTTTTACATCCTGTAAGGTAAATTGCGGCACCTGTTCAAATACATCCTTGCGCCGGTCGTAGGTATAGCCGAATTTTTGGGCATCCAAATAATTCCACAACACCGATTCGCGGATAATGCGTTCCGTGCGGATGGAGGCGATAATGGCTTCCTTCGCGATATTGAACGCTTTTTCGGATTCGGGAAGATTGTTCAGGATATCCTTGAACGCATCCACGGCGTCCGTCAATTTATCGTTTTGCGTGCCGATGTAGGTGAACATGATATAATTCAGTTCCGGCTTTGACACGCCGCTGTAGCTTGCTTGCGCCGAGTAGGCAAGGCTGCGCGCTTCCCGCATTTCCTGAAATACGATGGCATTCATGCCGCCGCCGAAATATTCGTTATACATCCGGCGAATTGGTTCGAGCTCTTTCGCATAAGGAATGCCTTTGGAGTGCATCACCATGTTGAGCTGCGGGGAGTCGTAATGGGTGTAGAACACTTTATTGGCAGGCGTTTCCACTTGCGTGAATTTCGTAGCGGGCAACAGCGGCTGGAAAGTATCCGGCGTCCTGTGCAGGGCGCCCAGTGTTTGCACCAGTTCGTCCTGTGTTTTCGGACCATAATAAAGTATTTTATGTTCGTAGCTGTTAATCGCCTTGATGCGTTTAATCAAGTCTTCGGGTTGCAGGGCGGCAAGTTCTTTTTTGCTCAGGACATTGGTGGAAGACGATTTTGCTCCCCAAACAGCGTAACTGTACAGCATATTGACAATGCGTCCCTGGTTCAATTTCGCGTCGGCGCGAGATTTGATAATATCTTTTCTCAGGTTGTCGAACGCTTCCCTGTTCACTTGCGGGTCGGCAAGGAGGTCTTCCAGCAGTTCCAATGCTTTTTCGAAATGCTCGTTCAATCCCGACAAGGAAACATATACCCGCTCGGCGCTTGACGACACGTCGAACGAACAAGCCAGTTTATAAAACTCGCTTTTGATTTGTTCCGGCGTATATTTTGAAGTGCCGAGGTAGTCCAGGTAACGGAAAGCGGTGCCCAGCGCTTTGTCGCTGTTGCTGCCCATTTCCAGCAGGTAGGTTAATTCAAACGTATTATTTTCCGTATTCTGTTTATACAGCACCGGCAAGCCTTTGAAGGTGGTTTGTTGCAAATCTTTTTCATAATCGAGGAACACCGGTTCGATAGGCGTTACTTGGATAGCTTTGATTTCATTCAGGTATTCGCTTTCTTCATCGCGGTTGGCGGCGATGGGCGTAATGGCGGGCTTGTCGATTTTCTTGATGTTCGGGTCTTCGCCCTGCCGTTTGTACACAACAGCATAGTTGTTGCCGAAATAGGTATTGGCAAAATCCACAATCTGCTGTTTGGTCAATTTCGACTGGCGGTCAAGTTTGTTCACCACATTTTCCCACGGCGTTTTGTTCACAAAAGCGTCCATCAGCTGGCGGACGCGTACTTGGTTGGATTGTATCCCGTGAATTTCATTCAACTTAAAATTATTGACCGTAGCTTCAATCAGCCAGTCTTCAAATTCGCCTTTTTTCAGCAGTTCGATTTGTTCCAGCAGGATGTCCTTTACCTGTTCCAGCGTCTGCCCCTGTTTCGGGCGCCCGGAGAGCACGTACACCTGGTAATCCGCCATATCATATACGCCGGATCCGGCGCTCAGTACACGCTGTTTTTGGTTTACATTCAAATCAAGCAATCCCGCCTTGCCGTTGTTCATCAGGTAATCCAATATTTCCAGCACTTCCGCTTCGGGCGAATTGGCGCCGGGGAAACGGAAACCGATTGTTACATTTTCGGCGTCATTGCCCAGCACTTCCGTTACAACCGGCGCTGTTATTGGCGTTGCTTCCGCCGTAACAAAGGCGGGAACTTCGCCGGACGGCAGGCTTGAAAAATATTTATCTATTACCTTTATCGCCTGGTCGGGGTCGAAGTCGCCGGAAAGGATGACCGCCATATTATTGGCTACATAGTACGAATTGTAATGGTTTTTAATATTGACAATCGACGGGTTTTTCAGGTGCTCCTGCGTACCCAGTACGGTTTGCGTGCCGTAGGTATGGTGCGGGAACAACGCGGCGAGCAAGGCTTCGTATGCTTTGCGGCTGTCGTTGGCAAGCGAGCGGTTTTTCTCTTCATACACGGTTTCCAGTTCGGTGTGGAATAAGCGTATCACCGGGTTTTTGAAGCGGTCGGCTTCAATTTTAGCCCATGTCTCCAGTTGGTTTGACGGGATATTTTCTACATAATTGGTCACGTCGAACGACGTAAAAGCGTTCGTGCCTTCCGCGCCGATATGCGACATCATCTTGTCGTATTCGTTGGGAATAGCGAATTTCGACGCTTCCTGCGACACGCTGTCGATTTGTTTGTAAATCGCTTTGCGTTGCGCGTCGTCTGCCGTAGCGCGGTAGGTTTCGTAGAGGGCTTCGATTTGGTCTAACAGCGGTTTTTCGGCTGCATAGTCTTTTGTGCCGAAAGCGCCGGTACCTTTGAACAGCAGGTGTTCCAAGTAATGCGACAGTCCGGTGGTTTCTTGCGGGTCGTTCTTACCGCCTACCCGCACGGGAATGTAGGTCTGGATACGCGGCTCGCTTTTGTTCACCGTCAGGTATACTTTCAGTCCGTTATCTAACGTATAGATACGTGTGTTTGTCGGGTCATTCGGAACCGTTTCGTAATGGTAGCCGTTGCCGCACGACGTCCATAGCATCGTCCCTAATACGGCAAAAAGCAGGATAATTGTTTTTTTCATAATGAAAATTGTTAAACCCCCGTCCCCCTAAGCAAAAGGAGCGCCGGAAGCAAGTTATTATTGATTGATTATTGTATGCATTCTTACTTTGGTTGTAAAATATAAAGGTATAATTTTGCCTACAAATATACGTAATTTTTACAAAAACACAATCATCTCTTTACA
Organism: Prevotellaceae bacterium; assembly: GCA_031259225.1. GTDB lineage: Bacteria > Bacteroidota > Bacteroidia > Bacteroidales > UBA932 > JAIRKX01. The sequence goes on along the minus strand of JAIRLT010000004.1, from coordinate 379 downwards.
CCCGCGCTATTTTTAAGGGATTTAAAAATATTTTTTCAGACAAATTGAACAGGGCGGATACATTATTTCTAATTTCTGATTTCTAATTGGCTGGCGCAGGAAAAATTTAAAGATTTCAAAATTCAAAGATTTCAAGATTTCAAAAAAAACCGGCGGCAAGTTTCCTTACCGGCGGTTCTTTGTTGCATCCTTTTAGTCATAAGTCGTAAGTCGGCTGGCGCACCGGCACTGCCCACTGCCCACAACGCCGTCATTCCGAGCGGAGCGGCGAGGCACGAGCCGCGTAGTGGAGGAACCTGTTCCCAAACGCAGGGTGATGCAAAGCAGCAGGTGCATAATGCAGCAGATCCCTCCACTACGCACGCTCATTCTTCGCGTG
>JAIRLT010000171.1 GCA_031259225.1 Prevotellaceae bacterium | reverse complement strand
AAACAACATAACTTATAATTCATAATTAAAAAAATATGAATATGGAAACAATTACATTAGACAACAACAAAGCGCAAATGCGCAAAGGTATTTTGGAATACTGCATTCTTCTGATACTTTCGCGGCATGATGCGTATGCGTCGGAGATTATAACCGAATTGAAAAGTGCGCAAATGATTGTTGTTGAAGGGACGCTTTATCCATTGCTGATGCGGCAAAAAAAACAGGGATGGCTGGGTTACCGGTGGGAGGAATCATCGCAGGGACCGCCACGCAAATATTATTCGCTGACCGAAAAAGGAAAAGCATTACTCCGGGAACTGGACGGCTCATGGCGCGAAATGGTGGCATCCATTGAACATATCCGGGAACAGTCGGAAGCAGCTTTAAACAGGCAGCAACAAACCATTTCCGATGAAAACAAATAGTCTAACTAATAAAAAATAATCACACAATGAAATCAACTATAAAAGTTAGCATAAGCGGTATCGCTTTTAACTTGGATAACGATGCCTATACTTGCCTGAAAAATTATTTAGACCACGTGGAAAAAATTTTTTCCGACAAAGAAGGCGGTCGCGAAATTATTGAAGATATTGAAGTGCGTATTGCCGAATTATTGTCGGCGCGCATTCAGTCGCCGGCGCAAATTATTACATTGGCGACGGTGAACGAAGTTATCGGCACGGTAGGTTCTGCCGACGACATTGCCGGCGGCGAAGGCGAAGACACAACTACCTTTGCGCAGGAACAGTTCAAAGCGCCGGAGCCGGAACGCAAACGCCTGTTCCGCGATATTGACCACCGCGTGATTGGCGGCGTGTGCAGCGGGTTAGGAAATTATTTCGGTATCGAGAAAGTACTTATTCGTTTGGCGTTTGCCATTCTCGTTGGATTGACCTATGCTCCGGGCGGTCTGTTTACGCAGCCGTTTTTTCGCAGGATATCTGTCTTTGTTGCACTGGTCTACATCATCCTGTGGATAGCCATGCCGGCGGCGCGTACGATGAAAGAAAAGATGAACATGCGGAAAGAACCGCTGTTACCTCCTTTACCCCCGTTGCCTCCTTTGCCGTTTACCTTGGATGAGCCTGTAAAAGCCGCCCATGAAGGCGATTTCGGGCATGTGTTGGGAAAAATCATTAGTATTATCTTCCGCATTATTGTCGGATTTGTGTTAGTGATAACAATACTCGTAGCGTTGTCATTACTCATCGCATTGCCCATTGGGTTCATTACAGGCAATGCGGTATTGGGCGAAGTGGACGGGGTGAATATAGCGGATTACCTGCGGAATTATACGTTTATCCCATTGTGGTTGCCGCTAACGTTATTGATGTTGCTTATTTGCCTGCCGCTTGCCGGGTTGATATACCTTATCTCGAAAGCACTGTTCAAATTCAAAACCAAAATCCGGCTGGGGCTTATCTTAACTATCGCGTGGCTGGTAACGCTTTTCTCGCTGGTGGGCATCGGAGTTTACATTGCATCCGGCGACGTTGATTTTTCGCAGGACTTGTTTTTGGAAGATACTGCCTATCAAGTTTCGGAAACGCGGACATTTCCACCATTCAAAAGCCTTAGTGTTGCAGGGGCTTTTGAGGTTACCGCCGTGCCGTCTGATACCAATCACCTGTTGATTAAAACAACGGAAAAATTCTTACCATACATCCGGACGGAAATAAGCAACGGCAACATGAAAATATATGTGAGAAAATCGCACAAAAGGCGGACTAAAGCACATATCTATATGTACTACTCGGACTGGAAAAGCGTAGAACAGCTACACCTGTCGGGAGCGGTACGGTTCACCTGTTCCGATACATTGAAAGCGCCGGAATTTTCCGCTAAACTAAGCGGGGCAAGCGCTATCAACATTGCCGTGAACAACCGGCGTTCGGAATGGGATGTGTCGGGCGCATCGAAAATAACGGCGGATATTGTAGCGGAAAACGTACACATCGGCATCAGCGGTGCTGGTAAAGCGGACTTGTCGGGCGCGGCTTCCCGGGCGGATTTCAAGTTAAGCGGCGCAACGAAAATCAGCGGCGGCGGCTTTGCGGCAGACACGGTGAAGGCAAGATTATCGGGCAGCAGCAAGATAGGCATACATGCCGGCAAGTATTTAGATATCCACGCCTCCGGTGCATCGCTTATTGAATACAGCGGAACGCCGGTAACCGACATCTCTACCAGCGGCGCCGCAAAAGTCAGGCATACGAATTGAGAAGAGAATGGAGAGCAGGCTAATGTGCTAATGTGATTAATGTGCTAATGTGACTAATTGGCTGGTGCGTCAGCTTAATTCCTAATTCCTAATTCTTAATTCCTAATTCTTTTAACTGGGCGTCGTCGATTTTTGAGGGGGCATCGAGCATCACATCGCGACCGGTGTTATTCTTGGGAAAAGCAATATAGTCGCGGATGGTTTCCTGCCCACCGAATAAAGCGCACCAGCGGTCGAACCCGAAGGCAATGCCGCCATGCGGCGGCGCGCCGTAGCGGAATGCATTGATGATAAATCCAAACTTATATTCGGCTTCTTCTTTGGAAAAGCCCAGTATCTCGAACATGCGCTGCTGTATTTTCGCATCGTGGATACGGATGGAACCGCCGCCGATTTCCGTGCCGTTCAATACAAAGTCATAAGCGTTCGCGTTCACTTGTGCGATGTCGGCGCGGTCGGCGGAATAGAATTTGGGTAAATCTTCCGGCTTCGGCGCGGTGAAGGGGTGGTGCATGGCATAAAACCGCTGCGTTTCCGCGTCCCACTCCAACAGTGGGAAATCATATACCCACAGCGGCGCAAATTCATTGTTTTTGCGCAGTCCCAGGCGGTTTGCCATTTCCATACGCAAGGAGCCTAAAGCTTCCTGCGTTTTCTTTTCTTCGCCGGACAGTATTAAAATCAGGTCATCCTGTTTAGCGTTTACTGCAGCGGCGATTTGTTGCAGTTCCCCGGGCGTATAAAATTTATCGATGCTTGATTTAATACCGTCTGCAGCGAGGCGGACGGTTACCAGTCCCTTTGCCCCGATTTGCGGGCGTTTGACCCATTCGGTCAGTTCGTCGAGTTGCTTGCGGGTATAGCCGGCGGCGCCCGGCACGCAAATGCCGCCGGTGTATGCTGCCATATCGAACAGGGCAAAGCCTTTCCCCTTCACCCTGTGGGTGAGGTCATGGAGGCGCAGGTCGAAACGGATGTCGGGTTTATCACAGCCATACTGCCGCATTGCGTCGGCGTAGGTCATGCGCGGGAAAGGCTGTGCCGGCTCCATGCCCAGTACCGATTGGAAGAGGTGCTTCGCCAGTCCTTCAAAAGTCTGTAAAATATCTTCACGTTCTACAAATGCCATTTCGCAGTCGATTTGCGTAAATTCCGGCTGCCGGTCGGCGCGCAAGTCTTCGTCGCGGAAGCAGCGTACTATCTGGAAGTAGCGGTCATAGCCCGCTACCATCAGCAGTTGCTTGAATGTTTGCGGGCTTTGCGGCAGCGCATAGAATTCGCCGGGGTTCATGCGCGAGGGTACCACAAAATCGCGCGCGCCTTCGGGCGTGGATTTAATCAGGAAGGGGGTTTCTATTTCCAAAAACTGCCGGCTGTCCAGGTAAGCGCGTACTTCCTGCGCCATGCGGTGCCGCAGTTTCAGCGCATTTTGCAGCGGCTGGCGGCGCAGGTCGAGATAACGGTAGCGGGCACGGAGTTCTTCGCCCCCGTCGGTGTCGTCTTCGACAGTGAATGGCGGCGTGCCGGAAGCATTCAGTACATTCAAGCTATTCACGGCTATTTCCACTTCACCGGTAGGGATTTTGGCATTTTTATTACTGCGTTCAATTACTGTGCCGGCAGCCTGTATTACAAATTCACGTCCCAGTGCGCCGGCGGTTTCTTTCACCGCCGCCGGGCTGTCTTCGTTTACCGCCAGTTGCGTAATACCGTAGCGGTCGCGCAAATCAATGAAAGTCATCCCGCCGAGGTTGCGCACTCGCTGTACCCAGCCGGCAAGCGTTACTTCCTGTCCTTTGTGTTGCAGGCGCAATTCGCCGCATGTGTGTGTCCTGTACATA
>JAIRLT010000192.1 GCA_031259225.1 Prevotellaceae bacterium | reverse complement strand
ATGCGGAGGTAAACGTCCCGGTTTTTGCAAGCCGCCTCCGCAAATAAATAAATACGCAAGCAGATGAATACTACAACAACCATAAACGGACATTCCCTTCCTCTTGAAGGGCAAGCAATATTATTGGACGGGAAAAAAACAGCAACGGAAATTAAAGCGGAAATAGCAGCGGAAGTAGCGCGGTTACCGGCGTCCGGTAAACGTGCGCCGCAATTGGCTGCGGTGCTGGTCGGCAATGACGGCGCGAGTGAAACGTATGTAAGCAACAAAGAAAAAGCCTGCCGCGAAGTGGGCTTTTTGTCGCGGGTACTGCGCTTGCCGGCGACCATTAGCGAAGCGGATTTGCTTTCAACCGTTGCTGCGCTGAACGCCGACAGTGCGGTGGACGGGTTTATTGTACAGTTGCCGCTTCCGGAACATATCGACGAACAAAAAATTATTGAAGCCATTGCGCCGGAAAAAGATGTAGACGGCTTTCACCCGGTGAATGTAGGTCGTATGGTTATTGGGTTACCGGCATACGTGCCGGCAACGCCTGCGGGAATTATGGATTTACTCGAACGGTATAAAGTAGAAACATCCGGCAAAAACTGCGTGGTCATCGGTCGCAGTAACATTGTGGGACGCCCTGTGGCAAACCTGCTTTCGCAAAAAGCCTGCCCCGGCGACTGCACGGTAACCCTCTGCCATAGCCGCACAAAAAACTTGAAAGAAATTTGCCTGCAAGCCGACCTTATTGTAGCGGCTTTGGGCATTCCCGAATTCCTGAAAGGCGATATGGTGCGCGAAGGCGCAGTAGTGGTGGACGTCGGCATTACCCGTGTGCCGGCAGCCAACAAAAGCGGTTTCCGCCTCTTGGGCGACGTGAAATTCGATGAGGTCGCCCCCAAGTGCAGTTACATCACGCCGGTTCCCGGCGGCGTAGGTCCCATGACTATCGTATCATTAATGAAAAATACCCTGAAAGCATACAAAGCCGGTCACAGTGTGCAGTAGGCAGTTGGAATAGCCACTGCCTGCTGCCGGTTAGAAGGCAAACCGCAGTTCCGCTTTTACCGTCCATTCGCGGATGCCGGGATGGTCAAGGTAATTCAGGCGTTTTATCACATCAATACGGAGGAACGAGAAAATATTGTCGATGCCGAAGCCGGCTTCCATAAAAGGCTGCGCGCCCAATGCAAATGTCGTCAAATTCCCATCGGCGTCGCGCGGGAACAGCATTAACCCGTTGGCAGCGTCGGGGGTATTGCGGGCGCTTACCTTGCCGTACAACGCTTTGAACGTAATGAGTTCGCGCCACCGTAATTTTTTAATCAGCGGGATACGGTTAAATAAAAAACCATTGAACGAATAAACTAATTTCATGTCTGCATACCGGTCGCTCACAAATTCAAAGTAGCGCATGGTATTGAACGCTTCTTCCTGAAACGCCAACCCCTGGTTGGCTTGCGCCACAAAAAGCGAAGGAAACGGCGCACGGTTAAAAATTTTCCCCGCCCCCAATGATACATCCAGATAACCGTAGCCCGCCAGATACCAACGTTTCGCAAACCCCACCTCGAGTTGGTGAAACGTGTAGTCGCCGCCCCACAGGTCGGCAATGGCAGCCTTGTAGCGAAGCGTATAAACAGCTGCTTCCGGATTTAGCGGATAGCGATTGCGCTGCCACTGGAAAAACCGCTCGCCGGGCGACAAACGAAGGTCTACGCCCAAAGAAGTGGTGGTATAAGGAGAATACGCCGTTCCGCCGGCGGTAACGAAGTGCAGTTCCGCAAGCGGTCGCTGCTCCGTATGATTGAAGATAAAAGTATAACCGAAATGGCTGTTATTTTCTTTCCGGTAGCTGATTTCAAATTTCCGGTCAAAGGTCATTTTTTCCGTTTTGCCCCGCCCGATGGAAATAAACAGGCGGTCGCTGCTTCCGTAGCGGTAGCCTTGTCCGGGAATTTGCGTGTTGTATTCATAAGTAACCGTCAATAAATTTACCGGAAATTCCCACGGGTGGTTTTTTTTCCGGTTGAACGAGTACATCACGGAAGCATTGTATTTCCATGCCTTGTCGCGTGTTCCATAAGCCAAAAATCCTTCCAGAAACAAATGCCGGTGGAATTTCCCGTTGGTTTTCCCGCCTGCCCGCAAGCGGACGTCTTCGACGGAATTAAAACTAACCATATTCTCGACAGGACCAATATCGATACATCCGGCTTCCACGTAGCCCTCCGCCAATGCCAGCAGCAGGTCGCGGGTAAACGTGTAGCGTTTTACTTTTTCCAACTGCCGGTATGACGTATAAATTTTCTCTTCCTTGCCGCTCAACGTATCCGGGCGGTGCGTCGTCCAGTAGTGTTCGTCGCGGGCGTCAAAGCCTTTCATGCGGACGGTGGGCGATAAGCCGCTGTATATGCTGTCGGGCTGCCGGATATTAAAGGCGACGTCCCTGAAAGTGTTCACCCGCTTGCCGTGGAATGAGGCAAATGATTTTCCTATCAACGAAAATTCAACGGTCGTACAGTCCTTGTCCAATACCCATGCACTGTCGAGCTTTGCAAATTCCTGTTCAATCAGCAAGTCGGTTACGAAATTTACCTGCGTGGAAGGCGTGAGCCGCAACTCCACGCGCTTCACCGCATACACCGGATCGGCGGTAAGGAATAATTTGCCTCGAAATCCGAAATCCATTGCATTCTGCGGCGTAAAATACAATTCATAGCACGGTTCCCCGTGTATTTCCACCGTATCGGCAATAAAAAACTTGTAGAACCCTACCGCCAACGGCGACAGCGGCGACATAAACCGGTTGCCAAGCAGGTAAATGGTGTTGTCATAAATATCCGTTTCGCCGAACACGCGGCGTATCACCACATCCAGACTTTCCATTTCCAGAAATTTGCTGACTTCCACATTCCGTTGCGCCGTGATACGGGTTTTCGAGGTTTCGGGCTGCCGGCGGTAGTAATGTTCCGACAGTACCTCGCCCATGTAGAAAGGCAGGTAACGTTTTCCGGTAAGTTTTGAAGTGTCGGCGCTGTCGAAAAGAAACGGCACGAGTTTGAATAGCCCTGTTTTTTGGGCGCTGTCGGGGATATTGGCAAT
>JAIRLT010000165.1 GCA_031259225.1 Prevotellaceae bacterium | reverse complement strand
GGCGCAGAAACGGTATGGGCGCTGTTCGAGCATCCACAGGAAGTGCATATCAGCGACCTCGTACACTCGTCGTTTGACACGCACACGCCGCTGACGCTCGAATTTGCCGACGAAGACCGCGGCAAAACCCTCTACTTCGCCCTCCGCTGGGAAAACACCACCGGCGAAAAAGGTCCCTTTGGACCGATTATGAGCGCGATAGTGCCGTAACACCTCCCCCCAGCCCCCTCCAAAAGAGGGGGAGCCGGATGCAAGAAAGAACTGCCGGTGCAGAAATGTGCCGGCGGTTTTTTTTTGAATTAAGAATTAGGAATTAAGAATTAGGAATTAGCTGGCGCGCCAGAGGAATTAAGAATTAAGAATTAGGAATTAAGAATTAGGAATTAGCTGACGCGCCAGCCAATTAATCACATTAGCACATTAATCACATTAGCACATTAGCCCGCGCCAGCCCCCTTCACCCTTTTACCCTTCACCCTTTGCCTAAAAGTTGGCTGCAACAAAGAACTGCCGGTAAGAAAACTTACCGCCGGTTTTTCTTGAAATCTTTAAATCTTGAAATTTATTATGTGGATGGGGGTGCGTTCTCAATCATCCATTTGCCCTGTACTTTCAAGGTTTGTTCGATGACGTCGCGGACGCAGCCTTTGCCGCCGTTGAAAAGCGAAATATATCCGGCTACGGCTTTTACTTCGGGCGCGGCGTCGGCGGGGCAACAGGGCAGCCCGCTGTATTGCATGGGCGGAATGTCGGGCAGGTCGTCGCCCATGAACAGTACTTCGTGGGGTTGGAAGTTATATTTTCCGCAGAAATGTTGCAGGTCGGGCAATTTAATGCGCGAGAGCATATAAAAATCGGTAACGCCGAAGATTTGGAAGCGTTTTTTTATGGTGTCGGAATTGCCGCCGGTAATAATCGCCACACGGAAACCGCGTTCAATCGCCGTGCGCACAGCCAAGCCGTCTTTGGCATTGTAGGTGCGCAGGAAATCGCCGCTTTCGGTTACCTGTACGGAGCCGTCGGTGAGCACGCCATCGACGTCGAAGGCAAAAGCCTTTATTTGGTGCAGTTTTGTTTTGTAGGATGACATATTGGAAGTTGAAAGTTGAAAATTAAAAGTTAGAAATTAAAAATTAGAAATTTGGTTGCGTAATCGTTTAAAGGGCGGATTTGTTTTGGGCGATTAAAGAAGATATTTGTTCATACAGTTGCTGCTGCGCCGGCGGAAGAATGGCGCGCTGTTTAGCCATTGTTTCGGCATCGTTGCGTAGGGCGGGACCGGTTTGCACATCGCGCGGATGCGCGGCGGCAAAGGCTTTTTCAACGGTTTCGCGTACCAGCGGGTAAAGCAAATGAAACTGTTCGCCCGCCAAATCTTTGGCTACGCCCAATAAACCGTTTACGAAATTATTGGCAAACACACCCGCCGTGTGCAATCGCACCAAATCGCCCGGAGGCATGGGAATGACCGTGCCGGATAACAATGCCGCCATACTTTGCACTTCCTGCAATGCTTCGCCGGTATTTGCCATGATGAATAGCGGAACGGTATGCCAATCAACCGGACGCTGCCGGGTGAATGTTTGCAGGGGGTACAGCACGCCGTGACGGGCAAATTTATCCAACGCGGCGATGCTTGTAGAGCCGGAAGTATGTACTACCAATGCCTTTCCGGCGTTGAGCTGTTCCGCGACTTCGGGAATAGCGGCGTCGGTAACGGCAATAATATAGCTATCGGCGGGCAGCAGTTCCCGCAGGTTGCCGGTAGCATGGGCGTTCACCGCCTGCGCCAGCGTCCGGGCATGGGCTAATGTACGGCTGCCTATTTCGACGATAACGCATCCCTTTGCATAAAGCGCCGTTGCCAGTTGCGTGGCAACATTCCCGCTACCTATGATGGTTACTTTTCTTGACATGCGTTTTTTCTAATTATGAATTATGGATTATGAATTGGGCTGGCGCCACTGCGCTTTCTGCGACTTATAGTTTACGTCTAAAACAATTAATCACATTAAACAATTAGTCACATTAGCACATTAACTCATATCCGGGTTTTCCGAGCAGGGCGAACATATTTTTCTTGTAGGCTTCTACGCCCGGCTGGTCAAAGGGATTTACGCCTAACATGTATCCGCTGATGCCGCAAGCCTTTTCAAAGAAGTACAGCAATCCGCCGATAGCATACGCGTCTAATTGCTGGATGCCGATGCGAATGACCGGTACGCCGCCATCAACGTGCGCCAGCAGCGTCCCGAGTTCCGCCATTTTATTGCATTCGCTGATGCGTTTGCCTGCAATGAAATTCAACTGGTCTAAATCCTGTTCGTCGAAAGGGATTTCCAAATGGCTACTTTCATTCCCGATGCTCAATACGGTTTCAAATAACCCGCGTTCGCCCTCTTGCAAGTATTGCCCCATCGAGTGTAAATCGCTAGTGAAATCCACGCCCGCAGGGAAAATGCCTTTGTGTTCCTTGCCTTCGCTTTCGCCATATAACTGTTTCCACCATTCGGTGAGGTAGTGCATCTTCGGATGGTAATTGACCAGTATCTCTATCTTCTTTCCCTTATTGTATAAGGCATTCCGGATAGCGGCATAATTAACAGCCGGGTTGTGGAGGCTCTTTTCCGCTGTTATTTTCGCCATATCCGCCGCGCCGCTGATTAATGCCGCAATGTCGAAACCGGCAACGGCTATGGGAAGCAAGCCTACCGGCGTGAGCACGGAAAAGCGTCCGCCGACGTCGCCGGGAATGGCAAATGTGCTGTATCCTTCCTGTACAGCCAGCGTGCGCAAGGCTCCGCACGACGGGTCGGTGATGGCGATAATGCGGTTCTTCGCCGCTGCTTTGCCGTATTTTTCTTCCAAATGTTTTTTGATAATACGGAAGGCTATGGCGGGTTCCGTAGTTGTTCCCGACTTTGAGATGACGATGCAGGCGGAAGATTTGGCGTTTAAAATTTCCAACAATTCGCTCAGGTAATCTTCGCCGATATTCTGCCCGGCGAACAGTACCAACGGGTGGCTGCGGCTGGGCAGCAGGGCGGCGAAACTGTGCGACAGGGCTTCTATCACCGCCTTAGCGCCCAAGTACGAACCGCCGATGCCGATGACTACTACTATTTCCACGCCATCCGTTAATTCTTTCGCGGCTTTTTGCAGCGCCTGAATTTCCGCCGGCGCAATAGCGTCCGGCAAATGAAGCCAACCTAAGAAACCGCTTCCTTTTCCGCTCTTGGAATTCAATGTATCCAACGCTTCCAAGGCTTTTTCCTGTTGTGCTTCCAACTCCGCTGCGGAGACAAAGGACGCTGCTTTTTCGTAATTTAATGTAAGCATATTTTTAATGTACCAATGTGATTAATTAATGTGATTAATTGGCTATCGCCGGCAAATTAGAAATCAGAAATTATATTAAAAAGTCCGTCAGCAGTTGGATTTCCGCAGCGGGCGAGGCGTTTTCGTACAGCATGCGGTATACCGCATCGGCAATAGGCATCTTGATAGCATATTTTTTGTTGATTTCGTAAATACATTTGCTTGCATAATATCCTTCGGCAATCATGTTCATTTCCGCCTGCGCCGAAGTAACCGAATAGCCTTTGCCAATCATCGCGCCAAACGTGCGGTTGCGGCTGAACTGCGAATAACAGGTTACCAGCAAATCGCCCAAATACGGGGAGTGGGTGGTATCGCGCGTATTGCTGTGATAGGAATTATTAAGGAAACCCTTCATCTCGCGGAAAGCATTTGTTACCAACACCGCCAAAAAATTATCGCCATAGCCCAATGAATGGGCAATGCCTGTGGCGATGGCATAAATATTCTTCAAAATAGCCGCATACTCCATCCCGTAAATGTCATTGCTGATGCGGGTTTTTACATAACTGCAGGAAAAATGCGCAGCCAGTCTTTCGGCATTTTCTTTTTTCTTGCACGAAAAAGTAAGATACGTCAGCCGTTCTATTGCCACTTCTTCGGCATGGCTGGGACCGGACAGCACGCCGATATTGTCAAACGGCACGTCATGCTGCCGGTTGAAATATTCGGCAACCGTCAAATTGCCTTCGGGAATAATGCCTTTCACAGCCGATACGATAAATTTATCTTTCAGCGATACGGTCAGTTTGCGCAGTTCGCCAACAAGAAAAGCGGACGGAATACAAAGAACAACCACGTCGGCAGGCGCCACTACTTTATTTATATCCGGCGACATTTCCAGCCGCGCCGGGTCTAACGTCGCCGAACGGAGGAACTGCGGATTGTGGCGGTATTTCTGGATGTGCGCAATCATACTGTCATCGCGTACAAACCAATACAATAAATCTTCGTGGTTAAGCAACAATTTGGTTAAAGCCGTTGCCCAGCTTCCGTTTCCAATCATCGCGAAACGGGGGGATTGGTGGTGTTTCAGCATCGTTATCAATTTTCAAATACAAATCTACAAAAAATCTGCAAAACAACAAAGCGTAATTGCTTGGGGAATGCCTCAAGGCGCCGCTGTACAAGGTTCTCCGGTGATGATTAAAATTTCTTTTGTGCCGTCCGCGATTTTGTACCGCTCGTCTATCCTGCGTCCCACAACCCACACAATATCGTTGCCCGAAAGCAACACGTATTGTTGCGCTTTTTCATGTAGCGGTACTTTTTCGTCAATCAGAAAATCACTAACCTTCTTCATGCCTTTCATACCAAAGGGCATGAAGGTATCGCCGTCGCGCCACAGGCGCAGG
>JAIRLT010000135.1 GCA_031259225.1 Prevotellaceae bacterium | reverse complement strand
GGGATGCCTTCGCCGCGGTCGAGTTCCAAAATCCAGCCCGCTACATTGTCCAGGAAATAGCGGTCGTGCGTTACGGCAATCACGGTGCCTTTGTACTGCTGCAAGTGCGCTTCGAGCCACTGGATACTCTCGGCGTCGAGGTGGTTGGTCGGTTCGTCGAGCAGGAGGACGTCGGGCTCGCGCAGCAGCAGGCGGCACAATGCCACGCGGCGGCGTTCGCCGCCGCTGAGGTGCCGTACCGGCGTGTCGCCGGCGGGGCATTGCAGGGCGTCCATTGCGCGTTCCAGTTTGGCATCCAGTTCCCACCCGTTCGCCTGTTCTATTTGCTCCGTCAGTTCGCCTTGCCGTTCGATGAGTTTCGCCATCTCGCCGTCGCTTAACGGTTCGGCAAACCGGGCATTGACGGCTTCATATTCGCGGAGCAAGTCCACAACTTCCTGCACGCCTTCCTCGACAATCTCGCGGACGGTCTTTGCATCGTCCAGCAGCGGTTCCTGTTCGAGATAGCCCACCGTATAGCCCGGCGCCCAAGACACTTCGCCCCGGTAGGTTTTTTCTACGCCGGCAATAATTTTCAGCAGTGTCGATTTTCCCGAGCCGTTCAACCCGATGATACCGATTTTTGCGCCGTAGAAAAACGACAGGTAAATGTCTTTTAATATTGTTTTATTGTTTGCCGGGATGGTTTTCCCGACGCCATTCATGGAAAAAATGATCTTTTCGTCTGCCATAATCTGAAATTTTGCGCAGGCAAAGATAGTAAATAGTTCTTGGTTGGCAATCCGGTTTAGTTGAGAGTTGAAAGTTGAAAGTTGGCTGGCGCACCAGCCCCGTCGGGGGCTACGCGCATCGCGCGGTGTGCAGGATGCCCCGTAGCTACGCGCATCGCGCGGTGTGCAGGACGCTCCGCCTTGCATCCTACAGGAGGCTTTAAGGACTTTAAAGACCTTAAGGTCTTTAAAGTCTCAAAGGACGCTCAACCCTACTTTTTATTCCGCTCTTCAAGGCGCATGCGCGTCAGGCGTTCACGGAAGCCGCCTTCCCGCAAAAACTGTTTCTCCAATACTTTTAATTGCCGGTACAGCAAATAATCGGTTTGCTTAATCAGGCAGATGGCAATGTTGGCAATGGTTTCCGGCGGGCGGGTTTTGATTATTCCCATATAAAAAGCCGAGTCATTGTGCCGGCGTCCCAGTTCGCGCATTTTATCCAGTTCCACGGAATTTTGTTCCCACTGGCGGTGTTCCCGCGTACGCAGGTAATCTTCGTAGTCAAGCAGCAATTCCTGCAAGCTGGCTTTGGCGACATTTACCAGTTTTATCTCTGTTTCTTTAGACGTGGAAGAGGCGGCGCACCCTTCCGCTATATTTTGTTTGCCCGAACGGGCAGCCTGTACCATTTGGTCGACTGTGCGGTCGCCCTTGCGGAGGTAATTCCGGCAAAAGTAGAAAGTAATATCATAAATAGCCTCTGCTTTTTGGTAGCTATAAAGGCGTTTGTAGTTGCCGGTATTGGCATAAATAGAATTGGCTGTCATAGCATTTACAGAAAGAAAATTGTGCCGGCAAAGTTACCTTTTTTCTTGTAATGGGCAAAACTTTTCGGGGCGTTTTAGTAACCGGGAATGTTCCCGCTATAGCCGGAAGCATAAAAACAATCGAAAAACTGTTTCCCGCTATAGCCGGAAGCATAAAAACAATCAAAAACCTGTTTCCCGCCATAGCCGGAACCATAAAAACAATCGAAAAACTGTTTCCCGCCATAGCCGGAAGCATAAAAACAATCGAAAAACCATTTCCCGCCATAGCCGGAAGCATAAAAACAATCGAAAACCTGTTTCCCGCCATAGCCGGAAGCATAAAAACAATCGAAAACCTGTTTCCCGCCGTAGCCGGAAGCATAAAAACAATCGAAAACCTGTTTCCCGCCATAGCCGGAAGCATAAAAACAATCGAAAACCTATTTCCCGCCATAGCCGGAAGCAAGAAATGGCAGGAAAAGCAGGATTTACCCACCGCTAACCAGACAAATTGGCAGGAAAAGGGGCAAGGTAGGTATGCTAACACCACCCCGCCTTTAGCCCACTACACCCCAAAACAAAAAGAGACCGCGCAGCAGGCTGCGCGGTCTCTTTGGTTTTAGCGAAGGGGGTTATTGCCTTATGCAACGAACAGTATAGCCATAACTACTAGAAGTTGTAGTAGCAGCTTTACCGGGGCGTATTTCCACGCCGGTATTTGTATCACTTGCCCATATAAAAGCTCCCTCACTGTTATCCATGGAACTTCCATTATAATAATGCGTATTGGTTGCTGAAAAGCCCCAAAGGTCAGTACCAGTAGTGAAGTCAGTACTATTACATAACACTTTTCCGTCAGACGCGGTTGCACCAACGCCGCTAATCATAGCCGACCATTGGGAACTGGTCGGAACACCCCATTCCGACGGACAGGCTCCTGAAGCATTGATTTGAACATAATAATACACGCCATTTTCTTCATGCGTTCTATTACCTAATTTACTGTTTTCCGCAAACCACCACAGGTTAGTACTCGTTGGCGGTAGCCGTACAATACGATACGTTTGCGTTCCTGCACTTATGTGCGCTTGGTAGTAGGTACTGCTGCTGGTAGTAATTTCTTTACATTCATGGTCAGCGTCAATCAACAAATCGCTGCCGGTGTAGGGGCAGTCGATAATATAGATGTTATAGCTGACTGTTTGCAGCGTACAAGCGCCTTTCATGGCTTTTACCGTCAAGGTGTACGTTCCGGTAGAAAGTGCGCTAATTGTCGGATCATTTGCTTGTATTGTATGATTAGCTACATTCGTAGTCTGTTCATATTGTCCGCCAATGTTCCATGTATAGCTTTCCGCTCCTGCGGTTCCATTGTAATTAGCCCATAATTTCAAATCCTGTGCTTTATTAAAATAGATATCGCCTATCGATTTACCCTCTACGTTCGCTGTTAAAACACCGGACTCCGGCTGGCAATTTACACTCAATCCCGGCAGCGACCTTGTGTCTGTGCAATAACCCGTTTGTTTAATAGTAACCGCTGCGCCGAAACCATTAGTAGGTGTAGCGGGCGCGGGGGTCGTCCATTGCCGCCCTGTTCCGGTCGAGCTGGTGGTCGCCAGCCATGTATAGGTAGCGTTTGCGCCGTTATCCGGGTTGCTAATAACCGGCGCGGTAAAAATAACTTCCGCGCCCGTATAAATCGTGCTGCCGCCGCCTGAAGTATAGGTTATTTTCGGCACGGCTTCGGTATATACGAACGGGAAACACCGGATTTTTGCATCCATCGTAACTTCTTTGTCCGCATACCCGTCGGCTTTTACCGTAAGTTTTATATTCAGGATATCGCCGATGACATCAGATGAGGTGTTCAAAAGTGTAGCTGTGTAATCATAAGGAGAGCCTGTAGCAGTTGTTTCTGCTCCCCCACCGCCATTGTTCTTAATTTTCCACTCGTAGGTTACCCCTGCCGGCGGGTTGGTCATATTCGCCGTAAAGCGCACGATGGAGCCCGGCAAGAAGCAGAGAGTATTGTCAATGGTGCGCATCGTGCCGGTCGGCACAATGGTCAATGCCCCCCGCATGGTCGTTTTTTGAATATCTACGGGCAGGTTGGTGGATTTTTCGCCATAACCCTCCGCCTGCACCGTCACGGCTACCGTACCGGCGCCTACTGCCGTCCCGATGTCTGTTGTCCATGTGTTGTCGGTGGTAACCGTAGTAGGCGCGCCGGACGGCGGCGTCCATGTCCAGGCGTACTGCGTGCCGTTGGGCGGGTTTGTTAAGCCGTCTACCCGGAACTGCACTTGCGATCCGGGACGGAACGAGCTGTCCTGGTTGGCGGCAGGAACGCTGGTTACCACCACCACTTTCGGCATACCGCTCAACGTGCCTTTTTCGACGGTAACCGTCTTTTGGGCGCTCTGACCGGCATAACCGTTCGCCTGCACCGTTACGGCTACCGTACCGTCGCCTACTGCCGTCCCGATGCCTGTTGTCCATGTGTTGACGGTGGTAACCGTAGTAGCCGGCACACCGGACGGCGGCGTCCATGTCCAGCTATATGTAGCGTCGGCAGGCAAACCGCTCAAACCGTCCACCCGGAACTGCACTTTCGAGCCCGGACGGAACGAGCCGTCCTGGTTGGCGGCAGGACTGCTGGTTACCACCACCACTTCCGGCATACCGCCCAACGTGCCTTTTTCGACGGTAACCGTCTTTTGGGCGCTCATGCCGGCATAGCCGTCCGCCTGCACCGTAACGGTTACCGTGCCGACGCCTTCCGCTGTCCCGCTGTTTGTTGTCCATGTATCCGTCGACGCAGTAGCCTGCGCGCCGGATGGCGGCGTCCATACCCAGTTGTATGCAGCGTCGGCAGGCAAGCCGGTCAAACCGGTTGCCTGAAATTCCACTGTCGCTCCGGGACGGATACTGCCGTTGGTATTTTTCGCCGTGCTGTTAACGGCTATCTCCAACCGCCCCGTAAGGATGGCGGGCGTTACGGTAAATATCCGCTGGCTCACCAAGTCGGTGTAGCCGGTAGCGCGCGCCGTTACCGACACGGTATAGCTGCCGGTAACCGTTGCCGCCGGTACCGTGAAGCCTAATGTCTTGCTGTTGCCGGTGTATGTTTGTGCGGCGTCGCTGTTATATTGCACCGACCAGTCGTACGTAACGCTGGCAGCGGGGGTCGTAACGCCATCCACCTTGAACGTAACGTTTGAAGCCGGGCGCAACGTATTGCCGGATACGCCTTCGCCCTCCGCCTGTATGGCTAAGTCGCCGGTCATCACGGCGGAATTTACGGCAAATATCTTTTCCACGCTTTTCCAGTCGCTATAGCCGGCGGCTTTTGCCGTTACCCACACGGTGTAGTTGCCTCCCGTAGCCGTTGACGGAACGAAAAAGTCTAAATCCTTACTGTGGTTGGGGAATGTTGTCGGCGAAGGGTCATTGTTATATTTCACCGTCCAGTCGTACGTAACGCCGGCAGCGGGGGTCGTAACGCCATCCACCTTAAACGTAACCTTTGAAGCCGGGCGCAGCGTGCTACCGTTAATCACGCCTTCGCCGCTTGCCTGCACGGTTAAAGTGCCGGTCATGGCGGTAGTGGCGACGGTAAATACCCAGTTCGCGCCTGCCAAGTCGGTGTAGCCGGTAGCGCGCGCTGTTACCGACACGGTATAGCTGCCGGTAACCGTTGCCGCCGGTATCGGGAAACCTATCGCCGTACCCTTATCGGGAAATGACTGGGACACGCCGCTGCTGTGTTGTATCAGCCAGTCGTATTTTACGCCGGTCGTGGGGTTTGTTACGCCACCCACCTTGAACGTAACGTCCGTCGCCGGGCGTAGCGTGTTGCCGGATACGCCTTCGCCGTCCGCCTGTATGTCTAAGTTGCCGGTCATGGGGGTAGTGGCGACGGTAAATACCCGTTTCGCGCCTGCCAAGTCGGTGTAGCCGGTGGCGCGTGCCGTTACCGACACGGTATAGCTGCCGGTGAGCGTACTCGAAGGTATCTCGAAGTCTAATGTCTTGCCGTTGTCGGTGTATGTTTGTGCGGCGTCGCTGTTATATTGCACCGACCAGTCGTACGTAACGCCGGTCGCAGGGTTTGTTACGCCGTCCACCGTAAACGTAATGTTTGCCGCCGGACGCAGCGTATTGTTGCCGGATACGCCTTCGCCGCTTGCCTGCACGGTTAAAGTGCCCGCCATGGCGGTAGTGGCGACGGTAAATGTCCGTTTCGCGCCTGCCAAGTCGGTGTAGCCGGTGGCGCGCGCCGTTACCGACACGGTATAGCTGCCGGTGAGCGTACTCGAAGGTATCTGGAAATCTAATGTCTTGCCGTTGTCGGTGTATGTTTGTGCGGCGTCGCTGTTATATTGCACCGACCAGTCGTATTGCACGCCGGTCGCAGGGTTTGTTACGCCGTCCACCGTAAACGTAATGTTTGCCGCCGGACGCAGCGTATTGCCGGATACGCCTGCGCCGTCCGCCTTAACGGTTAAGTCGCCCACCATTTCCGGCGCTTTCACAATAATGGCTTTGCTTACAGGATAGGGTTCGTACCCGTAGGATTTCACCGTTACTTTTACGACGTAATGCCCGGTGGCGCCGGCGGTTATTTTCCACGTATTGTCATTGGTTTTTGAATTGGTTTCGGAAGGCGTTGTTGCGTCGATAAGCCCCCATTCCCACTCGTACGTAAGGTTATTGGTGGGTTTGGTAATGCCTGCCGCTTCAAAGCTTATTTCCATTCCCGGACGGATGGTGTCCGGCACGGAACTGAGCAACCCGTTTACTTTAATGTTCAGCGTACCGCCCATGTCCGCCGCTTTTACCACTACCGGTTTTTCCGTTACTTTGTCCTTGTAGCCGGCGGCTTTTGCCGTTACCACAAGGTAATAGTTTCCGCCCTGCGCATTGTTAGGCACTGCCACGTCCCATGCAGCGCCGGTGGCAGTCGCCGGCGAAGTGAGCGCCGCGCCTTTCCACGCCCATTCGTAGGTTACGTTGGCAGGGGCGGTTATTCCTTTTGCATCGAACAGCACATCCGCGCCCGGACGCACCGTGATTTTATCTGCCGCATCGGTAACTTCTTCATCATCGCCGGTGGCTTGTATTTGCAAATTACCGGACATGATAGTATTGTCGATAATAAATTCTACCGTTTGTATTGCCGGGTTATATCCCGTAGCTTCTACATTTACACGTGCCGTATATGTATCGGCTATTGCGCCGGGGGCTGTAATTTTCCAGCTATTCACGGGCGAAACAGTAACCTCCGTTGCCGCCGGCGCGGAGGCGTTGGTTACCCTCCAGTCCCACGTGTAGCTTAATCCGGTAAGGGGAGCGGTTATTCCTGCCGCCATAAAGGTTACTTCCGAGCCGGGGCGAAGCGTATTTTTCCCTTCGCTGTTTGTGCCGACGCCGTCGCCGCTGAACTGGAGCTGCAAAGCGCCCGTCATCATGTCTCTTTTCACGGTGCCGGTAACGGTATATTGTTGCGACGAGTAACCGACAGCCGAAGCAACTACTTTCACGGTATAGGTAGCCTCATCCGCTGCCGACGCGGGAACGGGGAACGACCATACATCGCGGGCAACCGTCGGGGGCGGCGGCGTAACGCTCAGTCCGGTCACAGACCATTCGTAGGTGATATTCTCTACGGGAGGATAGGCAATACCTTTTGCAACAAACTGCACCGGCGAGCCCGGTCGGAGCGTCCGTCCGTCGGTTACCGCATCGCCGCTGGTTTCTATGAATAAGTCGCCAGCCATCCTTACCGTGCCTACGGAAATAACCGTGTCTTTACTTACTTCGCAATAGTTGATAGATGTAACGGCGGCTTTTGCCTTTGCCGTCAAGGTATAATTGTCTACCGTATTCGGCAGGGTTGCGCTCCATGTGTTGTTTGTAGTGGGCGTTGCCGGGATATTCGGCGAGGTTGTCCATTCATAAAGGAGGTTGGCGGGCGTAGTGATGCCGGAGGCGCTTGCGGTAATTAGTGTGCCTTGCCGGAATGCGCCGGTTGTTTCATCCCGCGTGCCGTTCAGCGTCAGTTTCAGTTGCCCTTCCATCGGGATGCAATCCACGATTTTCAGCACATGGGCTTGCGTCACCGGGCAATAACCGGCTGCCTGCGCCGTTACGGTTACTTCCCTTTCCCCATAGACATTGGAAGGCGCCCAAACGCTTACGACCGAAGAGTCGATCGTTAAATAGGCAATGCTTTCAAAGCCCGGCAAGCTCCATACGTACCGCACGCCGGTGGACGGCGTTTGAATACCGTCGGCAGCCAATTTCACCGTACTGCCTTTTGTAATAATATAACCGGTCGGCTCTGCTGCAAATTCCAGTGTGCCCGTCATGGGCGTACAGGCGTTTGAAACCGCCTTGCTCGTATCGGACGGGCAATACCGCCCTTTGGTATCTACCGCTTCCAGGTAAACCGTATAGGTATTCGGCGTAGCTCCTATTTGCGTGTGGAATTCTTTTCCTATGAATGTGCCGGGCGTGAAACCGCCGGAAGTAGTCCACCGGTATTCCAGATCCTGTTCTTCGGGCGCGGCAATGCCTGCGGCGGTGAATACAACCTCTTCGTTCATATACGCACCCGACGGACCTTCAATGCGCAGGGAGCCCATCATCGGGGTGCAATGGGCTAATTCGAGTTTCACGTCATTTTTTATCACGATATCGCGGTAACCGGCTGCCCGCACGGTCAGGAATATGGGATAAATGCCGGGCGTTGCCGGCGATACGGTGAGAAAAGCGGCTCCCGAGTAAGTCGCCGGATTGAAATCGGGCGCACTCCACTCAAAGGTTAAATTCTTATCCGGGTCAATAATACCATTACTTACCTGGAAAGAAAGTTCCCTGCCCGCAACGGCAGGCTCGGGAATACTGAAATCAACCTGTCCCTGCATGATTTTAGGATATTTTGTATCCCGTTCTTCTTCACAGGATAACACCAAGAGAATACCCATAATAAGGATATTCCTCCAAGAAGTATATTTTTTCATACGATAAAGAAATGAGAACTTGATTTATACATTGGACAAAGGTACTACTGTTTTTTCAAACACACAAATAATTGTTCATGAAAAGTGAAATTTTTTCCCCGGTGGCAAAATTTTAGTAAGTTTGTAAAATAGAAACCTGCTTATTACATGAAACTACCTGCCGCCTTCTATACCCGCCCCAATGTAGTGCAAATCAGTAAGGAACTTTTAGGGAAAACGCTTTGCACCCGTTTCGGCGGGCAACCGACAAAAGCCGTTATTATCGAAACGGAAGCTTATGCCGGCATTACCGACAAAGCCTCGCATGCCTATGGCAGCCGCCGCACCAAACGTACCGAAGTGATGTTTTGGGAAGGCGGGCATGCCTACATTTATTTATGTTACGGCATGTATTCGCTTTTTAATGTGGTTACGAACGTGGAAGGCATCCCGCATGCCGTCTTAGTCCGTGGCGCCATTGCCTGTAGCGGCATCGGAACCATGCTGCAACGCACCGGCAAGGAAAAAATCACCGCCGGCTTATTAATAGGACCGGGAAAATTAGCAAAAGCCATGGGGCTGCATTACTCCCAGACCGGCACGCCGCTCACCGGCTCCACTATTTGGATAGAAGACAGCGGCATCGTTATCCCGCCGGAAGCGATTACCATTACGCCCCGCATCGGCGTGGACTACGCCGCCGAAGACGCCCTGCTGCCTTACAGGTTCAAGATTTCAAAATTTAAAGATTTCAATTAGTCACATTGAAAAATTAGTCACATTAGCACATTAACCCCTATACGTCCGGAGTGGAACTGCGCCCAAACAGTGAGGTTAGCTTTTAGATGGATATGGAATGTCTAATTGTTTACAAATAAGTTTGCAGAGGTCATTATCAAGTTCTGCATGACGAGGCAAAACCGTTCGTTTGCCATTAAGGTGGTTCATGTATTTATCATGCCGGGCGCCGTGTTTAACAAAACCGCAACTCTGGCTATTCAGGTATTGTATGAATTGTGTTCTTTTCATGCAAAAACCAATTCTTCTTCCTCTATCATTTCGCCGCAGGGCTGATAGGTTTCACGGAGGTCTTCGAGATACATTTCCAGCGCATCTACAATATTTTCCTTAAGTTCGGCAAGGCTTGTTCCCTGTGTAAACACTGCCGGAAATTCTTTTAACTCGCCGATAAGAAAACCGTTTTGACCTTTTTTCACTACTAATGTATATTTCATCGCCTGTTTATTTCCCGCAAAGATACAAAAATAGTTGAAAATAATGGTTGGTGATTAGTGCTGGCGCGCCAGCTAATTCTCCACTCTCCTTTTGCGAAGCGGTTGAATAAGGTTTGAAAGGGAGCGGGGGGAGGTGTCTGCACGAAGCGCGCTGACTTTCTTAAAAAAAGATTTCATAGTTTGGGAAAAAATTTGTATCTTTGCCGACCTGTAAAAAAATAAGAGAAACTAAACATAATGTCTAACTAATTAAAATTTTCAAAACGTATGGTAAAAATTACTGACGACATCAACTTGCACGAGAACGAAGAGGATGCCGTAATCGCCCGACAGGCTGAAGAAGCCGAAGTAGAAACTATTGTAGAGGATACTCCAATAGAAACCGTAGTACCCAAACAGCGCATAAGCAATGCATCGGTTCCCGTTAATGAATTTGACTGGGACGCATTTGAGCAGGAAAAAGGGGTATATGATATCGACAAAACAACCATTGAAAGCGACTATAACCAAACACTGTCAAAGGTTGTAGAGAATGACGTTGTAGAAGGTACGGTGGTTGCCATGAACAAACGCGAAGTCATTGTAAACATTGGTTACAAGAGTGAAGGCGTTATCAATATTAATGAATTCCGCTATAATCCCGAACTGGCGGTGGGCGATAAAGTGGAAGTGTACGTAGAAAATGCCGAAGACAAAAGAGGGCAACTTTTATTGTCGCACAAGAAAGCGCGCGCTATCCAGTCATGGGGACGCGTGAATGAAGCCCTGGAAAAGGACGAAATTGTAAAAGGCTATATCAAATGCCGCACAAAAGGCGGTATGATTGTCGATGTATTCGGCATTGAAGCCTTCTTGCCGGGTTCGCAAATTGATGTGAAACCCATCCGCGACTACGACTTGTTTGTGAACAAAACAATGGAATTTAAAATTGTTAAAATCAACCATGAATACCGCAATGTAGTCGTATCGCACAAAGCATTGATAGAAGCCGAGCTGGAAGCGCAAAAAGCGGAAATCATCAGCAAACTTGAAAAAGGGCAAGTGCTCGAAGGCACGGTTAAAAATATTACTACCTACGGCGTATTTATTGACCTCGGCGGCGTAGACGGGTTAATACATATCACCGACCTGTCTTGGGGACGCATCAGTCATCCGGAAGAAATAGTACAGTTAGACCAAAAGCTAAATGTGGTTATCCTTGACTTCGACGACGCCAAGAAACGCATAGCGCTCGGCTTGAAACAACTCACCCCGCATCCTTGGGATGCTTTGGACTCCAACCTCAATGTGGGCGACAAAGTGAAAGGTCGCGTGGTAGTCATTGCCGACTACGGCGCTTTTGTGGAAGTACAACCGGGCGTGGAAGGGCTGATACATGTGTCGGAAATGTCGTGGTCGCAACATTTGCGCAGCGCCCAAGACTTTTTAAAAGTAAACGAAGAAGTGGACGCCGTTATCCTGACGCTCGACCGCGAAGAACGCAAAATGTCGCTTGGCATCAAACAACTGAAACCCGACCCGTGGGCAACTATTTCCGAACGTTATCCCGTAGGCTCGCGGCATCACGCAAAAGTGCGCAACTTTACCAATTTCGGCGTATTCGTCGAAATGGAAGAAGGCGTGGACGGCTTGGTGCACATCAGCGATTTGTCCTGGACAAAGAAAATTAAACACCCGGCAGAATTTACTGCCATCGGCAGCCCGCTGGAAGTGGTGGTGCTGGAAGTCGATCCCGACAACCGCCGGTTGAGCCTTGGGCATAAACAACTGGAAGAAAATCCCTGGGACGTTTTTGAAACAGTATTTACGACCGGCTCGGTGCATGAAGGGACAATCCTGTCAATTGCCGACAAACATGCGGTCGTGGCGTTGCCTTATGGCGTGGAAGGCGCTGCAAGCGCTAAACAATTAGTGAAAGAAGACGGCACAACGGCAAAGGTAGATGAACGGTTATCGTTCAAAGTATTGGAATTTAATAAAAACTCCAAACGCATTGCCTTGTCGCACACCCGTACTTTCGAAGAAGCGAAAAAAGGCGCCGAAGAAAAAGAAAAATCTTCCGACGCCGAAAATACGCAAAAGGCAGTGCGGAAATTAAAAGCTAACTTAGAAAAAACAACGTTCGGCGACATCAGCGAATTAGCAGCGCTGAAAGACGAACTGGATTCCGAAAGTCACAAAGAGTAAGGCAGTCATGAAGCCTATGACTTTTGAACTAACCATACTCGGCACCAGTTCTGCATTACCGACAAAAGAACATTATCCAACCGCTCATGTACTCAACGTGCATGAGCGGTTGTTTTTAATTGACTGCGGGGAAGGCGCGCAAATACAAATGCTGCATGCCGGACTTTCGATAGGGCGTCTTGACGCCGTATTCATCTCGCACCTGCACGGCGACCACGTCTTCGGCTTATTCGGCTTGCTTTCGACCATGAGCATGATGAAACGCCAAAAAGAATTACCGATTTATGCGCCCGCCCAATTAGAAGATGTCCTGCGCGACCACCTGCGCCATTTCGGCGCAGACATGGCGTTTCAACCGGTAGTCCATCCTGTGGATACCGGCACGCCTGCATTGATTTATACTAACCTGGGGATGACGGTGTACAGTATTCCGCTTAAACACCGTGTGCCGGCGACCGGTTTTTTGTTCCGCGAAAAACCGCCGTGGCGTAATGTGTGCAAGCAGTTGGTGGCAACGCACCAACTGACGGTTAGCGATATCCGGCATTTGAAAAACGGCAATGACGTTACACTGCCCGACGGGCAAGTCCTGTTATGCGACAAAGCCACCTACCTGTCTTATATGCCTCGTTCCTATGCCTATTGCAGCGATACGATGTTTTCGGAAACGGTAATAGAACAAGTGCGTGGCGTGGATTTACTGTACCACGAGACGACTTTCCTGTCCGATAAAAGCGAGGTAGCGCAACGCACGATGCACTCTACCGCCGCCGACGCCGCCACCGTTGCCTGCCGCGCCGGTGTAAAGCGCCTGTTGATTGGGCATTTCTCGTCGCGTTATGGCAATAAGGAAAGTTTTTTGCAGGAAGCCTTGCCTGTGTTCCCCCATACCCAAATAGCAGAAGAGTTGCAGCGGATTGAAATTTAGAAAAACCGGCAGCAAAACGGCGGATATAATGCAGCGCCCGCTGATGTAAATTTCAAAATTCAAAGATTTCAAAATTCAAATTGATTACTGCAACACCATTACCAAGAGAAAATGCAACCATAGCGCGCTATTTTCGTTTGGGGTCGTCCCTAATTCATTTGGGGTCGTCCCTAATTTATTTGGGGTCGTCCCTAATTCGTTTGGGGTCGTCCCCAATTCATTTGGGGTCGTCCCAAATTCGTTTTGGGACTTCCCAAATTCATTTTGGGACTTCCCAAATTCATTTTGGGGCGTCAATAATTCCATTGTTGCCCCTGTTCTACTTGTTTCAGGAACATTTTGTTTTCCCCAAGGTTGCACGTTGAAACCCTAAGGGGAACAAGGCGCAACGAAAGCAGGAAGCTATACTCTTCGCCTCGTTATATTAAATTATGTTTACTAAAACTACAGTTGGCGAAAGCAACGCATGCGACCCCAGACGTCGGGAAAAGCATTGCAGTACCATAAGAAGTCTTTGCTTCTCCCTAGTGCACCATCGGGGTCACAATCGGTTACCAATATGTCATATCTTCCGTCATGATCCACATAGCACTCATGGTCTTGGTACGGAGCATTTCCCTTTTCTATTCTGCCACCATACTCATCGGCATCCGGCAAAGGTATCCATCTATTCTTTATTTGTACAGTCGTTGGCACACTCCAATTTGGCGGACAAGATGGATTATTTTTTGTAGAGTAATAACGTTTTCCACCACAAGTGGATTTTACATTCTCATCTATATTAAAATCGTCGGCAAACCACCAAGTATTGTCAGAAAATTGCGTAATACGGTAAATTTGATTGTCTCGGCTGTCTTTTATATACGCTTCCCACTTCTTGGCGCCGCTTGTTCTGTGTCCGCAAAGATGCATGTCATTCCGGAATAAATCGCTGCCCGTGTAAGCACAGAAAAAACTTGGACACGCTGTTTTATCAGTTAGCGTCACGGCTGCAATAGTTAAAGACGATGCAGGTAATGTGTTCCCCTCTACTTCTTGGATAGTTCCATCCGCCGCTTTCAAAATAAACGGCGGCGTTCCCTGCAATGTGTATGTTCCATTATTTGCGATAACAAATGGCGGGCAATCGGAAGTATAGGCGCACCAGTTAAAAGTAGTGTTTGCCGGTATGTTCGCCAATGCTACTGTTACAATTTGGTCATAATTGCCATCATTTCCTTGTAACCAAAAACCCTGCCGGTTGTTGCCATCATACGAAACAGATGCCTCCGGCGTAGCGGTGGCAACGGTGGCACGTGTCCACGTGCCGGAAGGTTGGTTATTTTCTATTTTGACAAAATCTACCCATAACCAGATTTTGGAGTTGTGGCAAGCGCCTTCGGGAATGGCATCCCATGATACTCGGAATTGCACGGCAGGCGCAGTATAAGTCGCGCTGAGCAGTTCGATGTTAATGTGGCTTTGTGCAAATGCAGGAAAGCCCACTCCCATAAGGGAAAGAAAAGTAAGAAGAATTTTTTTCATAATAGTTTTTTTTTTAGAAGCCCCCCAGCCCCCGAAGGGGGAGCAAAGATGCTTCATGTTATTGTAATTTTTGTT
Source organism: Prevotellaceae bacterium (assembly GCA_031259225.1). Lineage (GTDB taxonomy): Bacteria > Bacteroidota > Bacteroidia > Bacteroidales > UBA932 > JAIRKX01. The sequence goes on along the minus strand of JAIRLT010000135.1, from coordinate 50 downwards.
TATTATTCACTCCGTCGGCTTTATTTCTATCAGTTTTATAGTCGTCGGCT
>JAIRLT010000128.1 GCA_031259225.1 Prevotellaceae bacterium | reverse complement strand
TCTTTCTTTTCGCACTGCTTGCAAGCGTTACAGTAAGCGCACAGGTGACACATGTCGAACCTGTCGGAGCAAATTATGCAACTCAAACCGTATCTTTCCGCGTGTGGTGGAACGCCGGTTCGCGTGATGCTACGCACCTTTCTAAAGTATGGGTATGGGTAGATTACATTCAAGTAAATGCCAACAATACTACTTCGGGAAACACGTGGACACGCGCTACCGTAGGAACTGTTTCCGGCGGCACGACTTCTTTTGACGGAAGTAACAGGAACGGTTTTTGGTTGGAAGGCAATGCCTCTACTAATTATAGCACCACACTTGCGGTGCAATTAACCAATGTTCCCGCTAAATTCAATTGGTGTGCTTATGCTTCAGACTACCCGCCGAATATGGTTATGGATGAAGAAATCTATTATTTTAAGGGTACACCGCCATTCATATTAAAAGGAACTGATGGAATAATTCGTGAAATCACACAAACATCTATACCAAAATCAAGCTTGACCTTTACACCGGTAAGTATAACCGACAAGACGGAATGTCCCGGCGGATTGAAAGAAGTTATTGGAACATGTCCTTACACAGGTACGGATTGGTATGCAGATCCCAACCACAAATGCCAACAACGCACCAGCGGCGCGCAAAATTGGGAAGCGCACATAAAGGATAGGAATGATAATAAAGTTTACCGTATAGTGCAATTCTCGGATAATAGTTGGTGGTTTGATCAAGATTACGCTACATCAACAAAGCTATACGCTACCTGTATTAATGGTACGATGCCGTATTATAAGCTGTCAGACCCGCCGTCATGCTCCAACGGGTGGTCATTTCCCACTGCTACTCAAATCGCCGCACGGTGGCCTGTTGGAAAAAGTGATACTTATGGATCCTCAATTGAAAATGGTTACGATTTCTATGAAAATGGGACTTGCGTGAATGGTGGGGATTGTTGGGGCTTCCTTATAGCAGCCGGTTGCAAACGTGGGTTACATTTTTATGAAGCCGAACAGGCTTGGTTATTTCGAGGGAAGGGTAACTGCAATGAGGTGTTCAATCTCACGGAAGGTGGACGTATTCGATGTCGCCGCCAATTGTGATTTTTTCTAAAATAATATAATTAAAAATGGAGCAAGAAAAATTACTTCCGAATAATGCTACACCTTATATATTAGGCTTTCATCGCACAACCATGAATAAATAAAATGCACCCGACAAATGTCATGTAGGTTGCATTTGTTGTGCGTGTTGTATTTAATATACGTGTTACTGTTTTCGTAACGGGCTGCATGAGTTAAGAACTAATGTTAGTTGAAAATGAGCTGGCGCAAGCCAATTAGAAATCAGCAATTAGAAATTAGCAATCAGTTTATAGCCGTTCCAGTTGCACGGTAAAGTGGCGCATAAGTTCCGCTTCTTTCATAATCCGTACGCCGCGTTTAATTTTGTCGCGGCGGTCGAATACGTTTTTCAGCGCCGCCGCCACGACATCCATGTGGTTATTGGTATAAACGCGGCGCGGGATGGCAAGCCGCAATAAATCCAAACCGCCAAAACGGTTTTCGCGGGTGACGGGGTCGCGGTCGGCAAGCAGGTAACCGATTTCGCAGCCGCGTATGCCGGCTTCCCGGTACAGTTCTATTGTCAGCGTCTGGGCAGGAAATTCTTCTTTCGGCACATTGGTTAATATCTTCGGCGCATCCACGAATATGGCATGTCCGCCGGCAGGACGTTGGTAGGGGATACCGTATTCATCTAATTTCTTTCCTAAGTATTCCACCTGTTTGATGCGTGTAACGAGGTTTTCCAGTTCCGTATTTTCGTCCAAACCCACCGCCAGCGCCGCCATGTCGCGTCCCGACAAGCCGCCGTAAGTGAAATAGCCTTCAAACCGGATACAGAAATTCCGTGCGCCTTCGTACCAGTCTTTGCGGCGCGTGGCGATGAAGCCGCCCATGTTCACAATCGCGTCTTTCTTGGCGCTCATCGTCATGCCGTCGGCATACGAAAACATTTCTTTCGCTATTTCCTTAATGGTTTTCTGTTCGTAACCTTTTTCGCGTACCTTGATAAAATAGGCGTTTTCGGCGAAACGGGCGCCGTCTATCAATACCGGTTTGTTGTATTTCCCGGCAATTTCCCAAACGGCTTTCAGGTTTTCCATAGACACCGGTTGCCCGCCTGCCGTATTATTCGTAACGGTTACGATAATAAACGGCACTTTGGCGCCCTGTTCCGACAGGACTTTTTCCAGCTTTTGCAGGTCTACATTTCCTTTGAAGGGGATTTCGAGTTGTGTGTCCTTAGCCTCGTCAATTGTGCAGTCCAGCGCTTCGGCTTTCCGCGATTCGATATGCCCTTTTGTGGTATCGAAATGCGAATTGCCGGGAACAATGTCGCCTTCCTTGACGAGGTAAGAGAACAGCACATTCTCTGCGGCGCGCCCCTGGTGCGTGGGGAGCATATATTCAAAACCGGTAATCTGTTCCACCGCGTCCTTAAATTCATAGAACGACCGGGCGCCGGCATAACTTTCGTCGCCCATCATCATGGCAGACCACTGGCGGTCGCTCATGGCACCGGTGCCGGAGTCGGTGAGCAAATCAATAAACACCTGGTCGGCGTCCAATAGGAACACATTATAATAGGCTTTTTTTATCCATTCTTCCCGTTCTTGCAGCGTGCTGCTGCGGATGGGTTCTACCATTTTTATTTTAAACGATTCGGCAAAGGGAATTTTCATAATATTTCATGTTTTGTGCCAATCTGCATTGGCGTATTAGTAGCTATTTATTTTATATTTTATGAATGAGCATGCGGGTCGCCTGGAAAGGCGGGACTCAGGAGTCGCGGTCTTTCAGGTTGCGATAGAAGTATTTCGCAGTAAGGATGGATATAAAATCTCGCATGGCTGTTGAAACTTACTTTCACAAATATAAAAAAAAATTATGAATTATGAATCGTAGGCAGATTCAAGTACCAAATGCAACCGGAATACTCCACGCGGAAGCAAAAACCTTTCATGGCGAGTCAAAGTTAAGTACTTTTCTTGGTCTGCGGTTAATTTTATATTGAAAAGTTAATATATCTTCGTCGGAAAAGTTATTAAAAGATCCTTTTTTATGGATATATTGTCTGATAAGTTTGTTCGTATATTTATTTAATCCCCTTTCCCAAGAGGAATAGGGATGTGCAAAATAAAATGCGGTATCTAACAGTTTAGCTATTTTCTTGTGTTCATAAAATTCACTTCTATTATCAGCAGTGATGGACAAAACCATTTTCTTATAAGGTAAGAGTAAGTAAAATAACTCCACAGCTAAATTTTTCGCATTTTTCCCTTTTAGTAATTTTTTAGTTAACAGGAAGCCTGTTTTTCGTTCGGTAGCTGTTAAAATAGCACCTTTGTTGTCTTTCCCGACGATGGTATCAATTTCCCAGTCGCCTATCCGTTCTTTTTTGTTGATGACTTCCGGTCGCAGGTTAATGGACGCTTTATCAGGTATTACTATTTTTTTCCCACCGACCGGTCGCTTGCGGTGTTTAAGCCGGTGTCGAAGGTGGGTATAAAGTGTTCCTCCCAGTCGTTTATCTTCCCTGATAAATTGATAAATCCGCTCATGGCTCACCATGGGTGGGCTACGATACGTGGTACGATGAACGGCTCCATAAATAAAGATGAGCAAACATACACCAATGATGAAGGGCGCGAAGATGGTTTAGGGATTGACTGCTCATCAAATTCCTGTGGTAGTATGCAATGCGGCGCATGGCGGGTTAGTAATCCGGGCGAGTCAGGTAGCAAGGCTGTAATCCGCTGTTTCCGCCAACTGTAGTTTTTGCAAAAATATTTTCACGAACGGAAGCAAAAATCTTGCTTCCTGACAATATTGCACCTTGCCCTCTTAGGGTTTCAGCGCGCAAGCATGAAACATTGTATCTTGGAATTTTTGAATTTTGAAATCTTTGAAATGATGAAATCCCCGTTAAAAAGCCTTTGTGCATTAGGGGGCTTTTTCGTACCTTTGCGGCTTTCAATAGCAAACTATGGACTATAATTTTGCCGAAATCGAGAAGAAATGGCAGGCATGGTGGGCGGAAAACCAAACCTTCCGCGTACAGGTAGCACCCGACAAGCCGAAATTTTATGTGTTGGATATGTTCCCCTATCCTTCGGGCGCGGGCTTGCACGTGGGGCATCCATTGGGATATATTGCATCCGATATTTATTCGCGCTTCCGGCGGCTGCGCGGTTTCAATGTACTGCATCCTATGGGCTACGACGCCTACGGGCTGCCGGCGGAACAATATGCTATCCAGACAGGGCAGCATCCCGAAGTAACGACCGCCGCAAATATCCAGCGTTACCGCCAACAGTTAGACAAACTCGGTTTTTCATTCGACTGGAGTCGCGAGGTCAAAACCTGCGACCCCGCCTATTATAAATGGACGCAATGGGTATTTATCCGGCTGTTCAACAGTTTTTACAGTTATGAAAAAAACAAGGCATTGCCCATCGCCGAACTGGTGCAGGCGTTTGAGGCGTCGGGCGCCGCCGGGCTGCACGTGGCATGCGGGAAAGAATTGTCGTTTTCTGCGGCAGACTGGCATGCCATGAGCGAGAAGGAAAAACAGGAAACATTGATGAACTACCGCCTCGCCTACTTGGGCGATACCATGGTAAACTGGTGCGCCGCCTTGGGTACGGTGCTTGCTAACGACGAAGTGGTGAACGGCGTATCATTGCGCGGCGGCTATCCGGTAGAGCAGAAAGTCATGCGCCAGTGGTGCCTGCGCGTATCGGCGTATGCCGAACGGTTATTGAACGGCTTGGACGACATCGACTGGACGGTATCCCTGAAAGAGACACAACGCAACTGGATTGGAAGAAGCGAAGGGGCGGAGATACACCTCCCCCTAACCCCCTCCAAAGGAGGGGGAACCGGGACGCTACAAAAAGAAACCGGCGTGCCACGAAAAGGTGTACCGCACTACCATACAACCGGAAAATTATATTGGAATAGTAATATAGATAATGCAAGGGCAATGAGAAAAAGCCCCACGCAAGCTGAAAATATTTTATGGGAAATGCTGCGTGCAAAGAATATGGGCTACCGGTTTCGACGACAACACTTGATAGGTAATTTTATTGCGGATTTTGTTTGCCTCGAAAAGAAATTAGTCATAGAAGTAGATGGCGGTCATCACAAAGCTGCCGGACAAAAGGAGTACGACGAACAGCGGACGTGTTTTTTGAATGAACACGATTTTTACGTATTGCGGGTTACGAACGAGGAAGTCTTGGCAGACACTGCAGCCGTTTTACAAAAAATAACTCGGCGTCTCAACGTCCCCCCCTCCTCTGGAGGGGGACGGGGGGAGGTGGTTGTATTCACCACCCGCCCCGACACGATTTTCGGCGTAACCTTTATGGTCTTGGCGCCGGAGTCGGATTATGTGCCGGAGGTGGTAACCCCCAGGCAGCAACAGGCGGTAAACGATTACTTGGCGTCCGCCAAACGCCGCACCGAACGCGAACGCATGTCCGGGCACAAGGTTACCGGCGTTTTCAGCGGCTCGTATGCGCTTCATCCGCTTACCGGCGAGCCGCTCCCTGTCTGGATTAGCGACTATGTCCTGGCGGGCTACGGCACAGGCGCTATCATGGCTGTACCTGCGCACGACAGCCGCGATTATGCCTTTGCCAAACAGTTTGGAAAGGAACTGCGCGCGCAGTTGGGCGGCAAAGACCCGGTAGTGCCTTTGATTGAAGGCTGCGACGTGTCGATGGAAAGTTTCGATGCAAAGGAAGGGAAGATGATTAATTCCCCGCAGGCAGGATGCCCGTGCAGGCTTACGCTAAACGGATTGGATGTGCAGGAAGCCATCGCCAAAACAAAAGAATATATCGAAGAATATGACTTGGGGCGGATACGGGTAAACTACCGCCTGCGCGACGCTATCTTCAGCCGCCAGCGGTACTGGGGCGAGCCGTTCCCGGTATATTACGACGCTTGCGGGATGCCGCAGGCGCTGCCGGAAGAAGCGTTGCCGCTCGAACTGCCCGAAGTGGATAAATTCCTGCCAACCGGCACCGGTGAGCCGCCGCTCAGCCGCGCCGCTCATTGGGCGTGGGACAGCGTCCGGAAAAAAGTGGTGGCAACCGCCGACATAGACAATAAAACGGTTTTCGCCCTTGAGCGGAACACCATGCCGGGCTTTGCCGGCTCGTCCGCCTACTACCTGCGCTATATGGATCCGCATAACGAAGAGGCGCTGGTGAGCAGGGAAAATAATGAATACTGGCGCAATGTCGATTTGTATATCGGCGGCACGGAACATGCCACAGGGCATTTAATCTATTCGCGGTTCTGGAATAAATTCCTGTTCGATTTGGGGGTGGTGTGCGAAAGCGAGCCTTTCAAAAAGCTCATCAATCAAGGGATGATACAGGGGCGCAGCAATTTTGTGTACCGTATCCAAAACACCAATACCTTTGTTTCGCTTAATCTGAAAGACCGGTACGACGTTACGCCGCTGCATGTCGATGTGAACATGGTCAGCAATGATGTGCTGGATGTGGATAAATTCAGGGCATGGCGTCCCGAATTTGCCGGCGCAGAATTTATCCTCGAAGACGGGAAATACCTTTGCGGGTGGGCGGTGGAAAAAATGTCGAAATCCATGTACAACGTCGTTAATCCCGATGACATTGTAGAAAAATACGGCGCCGATACGCTGCGGATGTACGAAATGTTTTTAGGTCCGCTCGAACAGTCGAAGCCATGGGATACCAACGGCATCGACGGGGTACACCGGTTTTTGAAGAAATACTGGCGGCTGTTTTTCGAGGGCGACGCATTCGCCGTGTCGGACGAACCTGCCGGTACGCAGGAACTAAAAATACTGCACCGCCTGATAAAGAAAATACAAGTTGACGTCGAAAACTTTTCGTTCAACACGTCGGTCAGCGCCTTCATGATTGGCGTCAATGAACTGGCGGAACTGAAATGCCGTAAACGCGCCATCCTGCAACCCTTGACGGTACTTTTGTCGCCGTTTGCCCCGCACATTTGCGAGGAACTGTGGTCGCTGCTCGGACGCTCCGGAAGCATTGCCGACGCCGCATTTCCCGAATATGAAGAGAAATATATGGTGGAAAACAGTTTTGAATATCCCGTGTCGTTCAACGGGAAACTGCGGTTCAAAAAAACGTTGCCGCTGGGTATTCCCGCCAGGGAAATCGAAGCGGCGGTATTGAATGACGAACAATCGGCAAAATACATGGAAGGGAAAACGCCCAAAAAAGTGATTGTAGTAGAAGGGAAAATTGTAAATGTGGTGGTATAATAAATAAAGGAAATGGCTAAAACAAAAACCGCTTATTTCTGCCAGAACTGTGGGTTTGAAACTGCAAAATGGCTTGGACGCTGCTCTTCGTGCGGCGAATGGAATACGTTTGTCGAAGAACCGGTAGGCAAAGAGCCGTCGGCAATCCACAGTTATTTTTCACCGGAAAAGCCCGTAGCGCAACGGGTGGATGAAATCACCTTTGAGCAGCAGCCGCGTCTGGATACCGGGAACGAAGAAGTAAACCGCCTGCTGGGCGGCGGGCTGGTATTAGGCTCGCTGGTACTTATCGGCGGCGAGCCGGGCATCGGGAAGTCCACCTTGAGCCTGCAACTGGCATTACATGCGCCGTCGCTGAAAACGCTTTATGTTTCGGGCGAAGAGAGCGCGCAGCAGATTAAACTGCGCGCCGACCGCCTTCGCGGCGACGGAAGCAACTGCTATATACTGGGCGAAACCAACCTCGAAACCATCTTTACGCAGGCGCAACAACTGCAACCGCAATTTATGGTGGTGGATTCCATTCAAACGCTTTTCACCAACCGCGTGGAAGCGTCGGCGGGCAGCGTGTCACAGATACGCGAATGCGCGGCGCTGCTGCTGAAATTCGCCAAACAAACCGGCATCCCGGTCTTTATTATCGGGCACATCACGAAAGACGGAAGCATTGCGGGTCCGAAAGTCTTGGAACATATCGTTGATGTGGTGCTGCAATTCGAGGGCGACAGCAACCATGCCTACCGCCTGTTGCGCAGCAGCAAAAACCGTTTTGGCTCTACCGCCGAAACAGGTATCTTTGAGATGCTCGGCAGCGGCTTGCGCGAGGTGAGCAATCCTTCCGAAATACTGGTCACACAACACGACAGCGCCCTGAGCGGCATAGCCGTAGCCGCCACGCTTGACGGCGCCCGCCCGCTGCTGATAGAAACGCAGGCGCTGGTGAGCAGCGCCGCTTACGGCACGCCCCAACGTTCCGCCACCGGCTTTGACGTCCGCAGGATGAACATGCTGCTGGCGGTGCTGGAAAAGCGCGCAGGGTTCCGGTTAGCCGTGAAAGACGTTTTCCTGAACATGGCGGGCGGGCTGAAAGTCGTAGACCCGGCGGTAGACTTGGCGGTAGTAACCGCCATTCTCTCGTCCAACTTCGATTTACCGGTGCCGCCGCACTATTGCTTTGCGGCGGAGGTGGGGCTGAGCGGCGAAATACGCCCGGTCGCCCGCATTGACCAGCGCATTGCCGAAGCGGAAAAATTAGGCTTTGAAAAAATTTTCATTTCCCGCTACAATCAAAAAGGCTTACCGGAAACAAAAAAAATTGCCTTAGCCGCCGTCTCTAAAATGGACGAACTGCTGCGGGCTGTCTTCCGCACTGAGCGCTAATCTTTGTTAGGATTGGTTGGGGCAGGTTCGGCGTTGCGTTATTTGTAACCTGCCAAAAATTCCGCAGCCGTGAATATCCGCATCATAAATATTTTTCATTGCGGGCTTCCGCCAACGCCTGTTTATAGTCAAAATCTTTGGGAACGCTTACCCCATCAATACTGAACGATTTTACCAACGGACTGACTTCTATATTCCCTGTAGCGGTATTGCGGGTTATCACTGTAAACATGTTTTGGGCAATGCTTGAAACCGATATGTGGTGTTGAGCGGCGTATTTTTTTACACGCTCTGCCAATTCTTGTTCTATGTGCAGGTCTAACTTTACTGTTGCCATAGCTTTATTGATTAAACTTTTTGCCTCACAAAGGTAAGTATTTTTATTTTTACCCACAAAACACCGCCGCCCGCAGGGTGCATTTCAAATTGTCGCAAGCCCGGCTTATCGTAGTCGTCATTGCGAGGGCGGAGCCCGAAGCAATCCAGACGCTTCGCGAGTGGAGAATGGAGAGTGGAGAGTGGAGAATTAGCTGCCGCGTCAGCTTAATTCTTAATACAAAAAAAACCGCCGGTACATTTCTGCACCGGAGGTTCTTTGTTGCACCCTTTTAGTCGTAAGTCATAAGTCATAAGTCGTAAGTCGGCTGGCGCGTCAGCACTGCCCACAACGCCGTCATTCCGAGCGAAGCGAAGCGGAGTCGAGGAAACTGCTGCGTGCTGCTTTGCTAATTTCTAATTTCTGATTTCTAATTTCTAATTGGCTGG
>JAIRLT010000098.1 GCA_031259225.1 Prevotellaceae bacterium | reverse complement strand
TGTACATTGTACAGCGGCCTGCGAATTTGCCAGCCTAGTACCTTGGCTGGGGAAAATTATGAATTATGTATTATGAGTTATGAATTAAAAGCCCGCGCAAGCGGGCGCTATTGTTCATTGTTCACTGTCCATTGTTCATTTTCCTATATGCTGGCGCCAGCCTAATCGTCACTCGTAAATCGTCAATCGTCAATTCTAACTCGATCCGCGGGCTGGGGAACGGGGTTAATGTATGATGTATGTCATGTATTCTTATGAATGGCCTCCGCCCATGCGTGAAAAAGGCGTTGGTGTTTTTCGTATTTTTCTACATTTTCCTGTATCGGGCGTTCCATACTTTCCATAACATGTAAGCGGTCTATATATTGGTAGCCGTTGCGGATGCCGCAGGCATTGGCCGCCAGCGCGGCAGCGCCTACAGCGGCGGCATCCTGGTCGATGTTTGTTTTAATAATATTCTGGTTATACACATCGGCAAAAATTTGCCGCCAGACTTTGCTTTTGCTTCCACCGCCGCAAATCAGCATATTTGTTTCTAATGCCACCTTTGATATTAGCGTTTCCAGCACTTCTTTCAATGCCATCGCGATGCCTTCCATAGTGGCGCGTATTAAATCTTCCCGCGTATTTGCCAGGCTTAATCCGAAGAATCCGCCACGCATATCCGGGCCGGGTTCCTGCGCGCTTCCTCCTGCAAGCGACGGATTGAATAGTACGCCATGGCTGCCTACGGGCACTTTGCCGGCTATCCGGGTCATTTGTTCGTAGGCGCTTTCGTCGGGCGCCATGTCCCGGCATATATGGTCGCGTACCCAACGGAATGAACTGCCGGCGGAAAATATGGAAACGCCCGACGTATAATATCCTTTTTTAGCGTGTGCAAAAATAAACGGGCGCGTTTTCGTATCCAATACCGGCGTGGTAGAAGTTACGGCAATCCAGCTCGACGACCCCAGCGAGGTATAGACACGTCCTTCCCCAAGCCCGCGCGCGCCCAATGCCATGCACGTGTTATCTACCGCGCCGCAGGCTACCGGCGTGCCTTCGGCTAAGCCGGTGGCTGTTGCCGCTTCCCGCGTGACCTGTCCTATAATTGTGTCGGAAGGAAAAATAGTAGGGAAAACCTGTTTATCGATACCGGCAGCCTCAAAAAAGCGGTCTTCATACGCCCACCGGTGCAGGTTGAATACGCCAAACCCGGACGCATACGAGGGGTCGGTACATTTTATGCCGGTCAGCTTATAATTGATATAATCTTTTGAGCCCAATACTTTGTCGATGTTTTGATAGACCTCCGGCAGGTGTTTCTTTATCCACATAAGTTTAAGGATGGAATAACATTCGGCAGGGTCGCCGTTGCCTGTGGTCATATACCAATCTTCATAGGGGAGGTTGGCAAAGAAGTCCCCTGCACAATCGCCGGCTCTTGTGTCGCTCCATATCGGGACATGTTCCGTCAATAATTCCCCGCTTTTGTTTAATGGGGCAACCACAAGGCTGTGCCCCGATAAGGCCACGCAGGCAATGTCGTGGGGTGAAGACTTGCTTTTATTCAAAACTGTTTGTGTGGACTGGCAAACCGCGTCCCACCAGTCCTGTGGGCGCTGTTCATGGTGCTTGCTTTGGGGATAAAAGGTTGCATACGGTATAAAAGTCCCGGTTATTGATTTTCCGTTCTCATCAAACAGGACGGTTTTTATTCCGCCGGTACCCAAATCATAAGCGATAATTTTCATCTTAAGAAAACGTGGAGACATCAATAGCTTCCGGTAAAGCCAACGCTTCTTCCATAATATTAATGGACGCCGCAAGACCGATCCCGAACCGGTCGGCGCCCTTTTTATACATCCCCACCAGTGTTTGCAGGTCGCGTACGCCTCCCGCCACTTTCAGCTTAATGGTGTCGCCAATGGCTTTTTTCATCACTTCCACATGGTGTATTGTTGTTGGATTGGCGGAGAAGCCCGTGCCCGACTTTACGTAATCGGCGCCGGCGTCGATGACAATCCGGCAAGCGTCGCCAATCTCTTCATCCGTGAGCAGCATAGCCTCAATGATGACTTTAAGCGAGCTGCTTTTGCAGGCATACCGCACGGCTTTGATGTCATCCAACACCTCGTTGTATCTTTTGGACTTCAGCCAGCCGACATTCATTACCATATCCACCTCGGCGGCGCCTAAACTTTCGAAATAATGCGCTTGTGTTACTTTGATAAAGGTTGTTTCCTGCCCGGATGGGAACGATAAAGAAGTGCCGAAAGCCGTTTGCGTTCCTTTCAGTTCTTTACGCAACAGTTCATAATAAGCGGGCCAGGCAAAGGCACAGCCGAAGTGGTATTTCTTGCATGCCTCAATCAGCTTGGTTACGTCTTCATACGACGTGTCTAATTTCAATGTGCTGGCGTCTATAAGATAGGCAATATCTGCCGCCGTGAGGATGTTTTTTCTTATTTCTTTCATTGTTATTTGTTTTATTCAGGTATGTAGTTCTGTTAGTTTTCCCATTGTTTTGCGGATTTCTTTAAAAAGCTCCGCATAGGATTTGTTAAAGGCGACACAGCCTACCGGTTGTTGGCGGATCATTAATTCTTCGCAATTCATACATTGCGTACAGTATTTGATTTCCTCTTCACGGTCTTCTTTCAGTTTTAGCGGTGTGAGCGGGTCGGCGAAAGATTGCCGCCCCAAGCCTATCATATCCATCATCCCGTCGCGGATGCAGCGGGCGCCCATGGCAAAGAGGGAAGACTCGCCGGGCGCAATGAACAGGAGCTTATTTTTCTTTCCCCTGAAAGGCGAGAAAGAAGAGCCAATCACCACCGTTTCGGGTTTCAGCGCCTGCTTCATCATATTGGCGAAGTAGAAATGGAGGTAAGCCAAGTAGGGCTCGTCCTGCACGGCTTCCATATAGTTCATGCTGGCATGCACGTTTCCCAGCGATTCCACGAAATAGCTCGCCCCGCGCGCTTCCAGCCCTTTGAGCAAATCAATAGATTCCGTTAAGTCCATCAAAGGCGAATTCGGACCAGCCGACCCGCAGCCGCCGGGGAAGCCTTCCCATACGGAAACTTTTGAGCCGATAAGGAAGTTTTTATCATGAACGCCTTTCCGGATGCGTTCCATCAAATCATAAGCAAAGCGAGACCTGTTTTCCCATGCGCCACCATACTTCCACTTACGGTCATTGTAGGGACGCAGGATTTGGGAGCCAAGGTAACCATGGCAGAATTTTAAGTCGATCCCGTCTGCGCCTACGGCTTGCGCAATTTTCGAGGACAGCACAAATTGGTCGATGATTTTATCTACTTCCTCTTCGGTAAGCAAGTCCCCGCCCTTGCCGTAAATCGGCTTTACCGTGACACGGCGTGAGAATTCCGGCTCGCTGATTTCACCCGAATGGGTCAATTGGAATACTATTTTCACTTTCGGGTGAATACTTTTCAGGTGCTTGATGAACTTTGCCAGCGGTTTCTCATTTCTCGGCATGATTTCAAGCTGCGTTTTCCGGGCGCGGCTTTCGTTGGTAACCGTGATGGCTTCGAGATCAACAAAACCAAAGTTCCCTTTATACAGGTTTTCGTAGCGCCGGTAGGTACGTTCCGTGGGATTTCCTTCCGTATCGGAGTCCACGCACTCCATGGGTTGGGCAAAGAACCGGTTTATGCACTCGTGATTGCCTATCCTGACAGGAGACCATAATATTTCTTTATAATCCATGTCCGCTTATTAATAAAGGATGATACGTTCTTTGATGCCGGGCGCTACCAGTACTTTTACTAATTTGGGGTTGGTGCGCAATTCTTTCAGGGCGGGTTCCAGTTCTTCCAGCGGGACAATCATGGAAATTAGCGGGCGCGGGTCAATCCGGTTATACTGTAGCAGCCTGATGGCGTCTTCCCAGTCATTCCCGATGCCGGCGCAACTGCCCGACACCTTCTTCTCCTGCAATACAAACTGGACAGGTGGTATCCGGGCATAATCATTGTCGGCACAGATGCCGAATGCTTCCAGCTTGCCGCCTTTGCGCAGCATTTTGAAAGCCTGTTCGTAGGTTGCGGAAGTGCCCACCGCTTCCAGCACATAGTCGGCGCCGATACCGCCGGTTAGCTTCATGACTTCGGCCACCGCATCCGGCGTTTCCCGGATGTTGATGACATAGTCTGCGCACATTTGCTTGGCGGTGTGCAAGCGCTCCGGGTTGTCGCCAACGATGATGACCGGGGCGGCGCCGCGAAGTTTAGCCAGCGCCCCATGAATGATGCCCAATCCGCAACCGATGATCACAATGCTGCTGGCTATTTTCAGCTCCATGGCTTTTGCCCCGTGTAAGCAGGCGGTCAGCGGTTCGATAAACGCCGCACTGTAATCATCTACGCTTTCGGGAAGGATATAGCAGTTTTCCCAGGGCACTTTCACATATTCGGCGAACGCCCCGGCGGTATGTATCCCTATCTGCGTAAAAGTTTCGCACAGGAGCCGGTCGCCCCGCCGGCAGTAGTAGCAGGTTCCGCACGTGAGGCAGATGTCGGCTGCCACCCGGTCGCCCTTTTTAAATTTCTTCACCCGGCTCCCTGTTTCTTCGATTTCTCCCCAAAATTCGTGCCCGGTAGTTAAAGGAAGAAGGGCTGCCTCGTCGGCATACTTGCCGGTATAAGCGCCCCAGTCGGAGCCGCAGATGCCGCAATACTTCACCTTTATCAGCACTTCGTTTTCATTGATTGCCGGAATGGCAACTTCGTGCAACTCCAGCTTGTGTGGTTCCATCAGAACCTGCGCCCGCATTGTTTTCATGATATATATTATTTATTTTTGGAATAACTTGTCTG
>JAIRLT010000087.1 GCA_031259225.1 Prevotellaceae bacterium | reverse complement strand
CGGAGCGAAGCGGAGTCGAGGAATCTGCTGCGTGCTGCGCTTGCTGCTTTGTACCGCCTTGCGTTTTGGGGCAGATTCCTCCGCTGCGCGGCTCGTCCCTCGCCGCTCCGGTCGGAATGACGGGAAAGTTGAAAGTTGAAATTGGCTGGCTAACTAATGTGCTAATGTGAAAATGTGCTAATGTGGCTAATTGGCGGGCGCGGGCTAATGTGCTAATGTGATTAATGTGCTAATGTGGCTAATTAGGCTGGCGCGTCAGCCTAACTCTTAGTTCTTAACTCCTCAAGCGCGGCAGCCGACTTATGACTTACGACTAAACTGGATTGCTTCGGGCTTCGCCCTCGCAATGACGAATGTTGCATCCCGTCAGGGATGCGCGTTCGGTAGAAAACGGCGGGAAAATAGTCCTGTGCATCCCTACGGGATGCAATGACCCACCGGAATATTGTTCTACCGAACGACACATTCCTCCGGAATGTAATGTGCTAATGTGACTAATTGTTTAATGTGCTAATGTGATTAATTGTTTAATGTGACTAATTAGGCTGGCGCGTCAGCCAATCAGAAATTAGAAATCAGAAATTAGAAATTAGAAATTAGAAATTGGCTGGCGCGCCAGCTTAACTCTTAGTTCTTAACTCTTAGTTCTTAACTCCTCAGGTGCACCGCCGCCTACTGCACTTTGCTGCTGAGCGGGTGTTTCAGGTTGGCGTATTTACTGAGGCGGGCAGATACTTTCCCTACAATGACGGGGGTTTCTATCAGAAGGGGGATATGGTTTTTGTCGTCGGAAATCCAAATGGAGATTTCGTTCTTTCCGTCGAAGACCTCGCCGGCTACCGGCTTGGCGGCGATTTTTATACATTTAAAAGTCCCCAGCCCGCTGATTTTTTTTACTTCTTTCCCGATATAACGGTAATAGATATGGAACAGTTCCTCGTCTACGGCAAAAGATATGGGGATGACCTGGTCTTTTTGGAAGTGGTCGAAATCGAGGTTGCGGGAATTGTAAAACAGGCTGACAAAATCAAAGGTGCAGGATTTCCCCGGCAGCACCGTGTCTTTGGGAGCGCCTGTTTTCCGCTGTACGGAGGCATGAATGGCGTAGTCGGCGTTGTTAAAGACGTAGGTGTTTTTTATGGTATACCCCCCCTCGCTGATGTTGCGGTGGAAGTACAGCGGGCGCAGGTTGGTGGTCAGGAAACGCGCTTCATACACGTCGCGCACCATAAAGAAATTGTCGTAAAACCGGTAGGTTTTGGCATACGCCCGGGCATAAAAGTAGGTGGTGTCGCGGAATTTCTCTTGGGTCAGCATCATCGTCGCCTCGCCCACGTCGGTATTGATAATTCCCCATTTATAGTTAGCGACAATGGTTAGCCGTTCGTTTTCATGGAACGGCAACTGCGCGGCGTTAAATTCACGTACCGGAAAGCAGGCAGTGTCCTGCTGCGCAAAAGCGCTGCCTGCCGCAAGGAACAGGAGGAGGAAGCACAGTAAAGGGTAAAGGGTAAAGGGGGAAGGGCGAAGGGGGAAGGGGGAAGGGCGAAAGGTAAAGAGGGAAGGGGACATCCCTGCCTGCGCTAATTTCCCTGTCTGCGCTAATACCGTTAGCTTCTTTAATTCATAATTCATAATTCTTAATTCTTAATTCCTAATTCTTAATTCCTAACTGATGACGCTATAGTCTTTGGTTTTATGGTGTAATTGTTTCAGCCTGCCGGCTAAGCGTTCATTATTTTCATGGGATAAATGGGGGTCTTTCTCTAAAATTTTTTCCGCTAAGTTACGGGTAAATTCCAATAAATTGCTGTCCTTTGCCAAATCGGTGAGGCGCAAGTGGAATGCAATACCGCTTTGCTGCGTGCCTTCGAGGTCGCCGGGACCGCGCAGTTGGAGGTCTGCTTCGGCAATCTTAAAGCCGTTATTGGTTTCCACCATGAGCTGCATACGTTTGCGCGTTTCGGTAGAAAGTTTGTGACCGGTCATCAGGATGCAGTAGGACTGTTCGGCGCCGCGCCCCACGCGCCCGCGCAGTTGGTGCAGCTGCGACAGTCCGAAGCGCTCGGCGCTTTCGATGACCATAACCGTTGCGTTCGGCACATTCACGCCCACTTCAATCACAGACGTCGCCACCATGATATGCGCTTCGCCCTTGACGAAACGTTGCATCTCGAAGTTTTTATTTTCGGCGGGCATTTGCCCGTGTACGATAGCCGTAACATATTCGGGCAGGGGGAAAGCGCGTGTGATGCTTTCGTAGCCGTCTTCCAGGTTTTTGAAGTCCATCTTTTCGGATTCTTTGATGAGCGGGTAGACGACATAGATTTGCCGACCGGCTTTTATCTGTTCTTTCATAAACCCGAAGACGCGCAGCCGCTGGCTGTCGTTGAAGTGCACGGTCTTGATGGGTTGCCGCCCGGGCGGGAGTTCATCAATCACCGATACGTCGAGGTCGCCGTAGAGGGTCATCGCCAGGGTGCGGGGAATGGGCGTAGCGGTCATCACTAATATATGCGGCGGCTGTTCGTTCTTGCTCCACAAGCGGGCGCGCTGTTCCACGCCAAACCGGTGCTGTTCGTCAATCACCACGAAGCCGAGATTTTTGAACCGTACCGCATCTTCAATCAGGGCATGTGTTCCGATGAGCAGGTGCAGCGAGCCGTCGAGCAGTTGCTCATGCAATGCACGGCGTTCTTTCTTTTTGGTGGATCCGGTGAGCAGCCCGGCGTTTACAGCGCTGCCCCGCAAAAAGTCCTGTATGCTTTCGAAGTGTTGCTGTGCAAGGATTTCTGTCGGCGCCATAATACACGATTGATAGCCGTTGTCGGCGGCAATGAGCATGCAAAGCAGGGCTACTAAGGTTTTCCCGCTACCCACATCGCCTTGCAGCAGGCGGTTCATTTGTTTACCGGTAGCCATATCCCCCCGTATTTCTTTGATGACGCGCTTTTGGGCGTCCGTGAGCGCAAACGGCAAGCGGCGGTAACAAGCGTTGAAATGTTCGCCGACGGTGTTGAAAATAAAGCCGCGCGAAGTTTCCTTGCGCTTGTTGCGCACCCGCAGCAAGCCCAATTGAAGGTAGAGCAGTTCTTCAAACTTCAGGCGGTATTGCGCCTGTTGCAAGCGTTCGGCGCTCTGTGGAAAATGAATGTTAAACAATGCCTCGCGCAACGGCATCAGGTTGTATTGCCGGAGCAGGTACCCGGGGAGGGTTTCGGTGATTTTATCCAGTACGGCATTGGCAAGGTTGGTTTGCAGGCGCAGGAAAGCGCGTTGCCCCAGCCCGTTGTTCTGCAATACTTCGGTGCTGCTGTATACGCCTTGCAGCACCGACGGCAGGGGTTGGCTATCGGTTTGCGGCGCGTCCACTTCGGGATGCACGAGGTTGAGTTTCCTGTTGAAAACAGTGGGTTTCCCGAAGACAATATATTCCACGCCGGCTTTTAATTTTTCCTGAACCCATTTTAAGCCTTGAAAAAACACCAATTCAATAACGCCTGTGCCGTCCGAGAAATAAGCGATGTAGCGTTTTTGCCGCTTGCCGTAGCTTACTTCCTGAAAGCGGATAATTTTCCCGCGCAACTGGATATACGGCAAATCGGGCGCCAGCTCGCTGATAGAATAAAATTTTGTGCGGTCGATATACCGGAAAGGAAAAGTATAAAGCAAGTCTTCAAACGTAGAAATCCCCAGCTCCTTAAACAGTATCTCTGCGCGTTTAGCGCCTACTCCCGTGAGATATTTTATATCGTTGTTCAGCATATCCGGTTTCTAATTTCTGATTTGTGACCGGCTGGCGCGCCAGCCTCACTAACCACTAATCGCTAATCACTAACCACTATTTTCCATTTATAATTCATAATTTTCACCGATGTAGTCCAGCAGTTGCATGAGCTCTCCTGCATTGGTGGAAGTAACCATTTTCAGGCGTGTTTCCTTGAAATTCTCCACATTTTTGAAGTAATTACTCAAGTGGCGGCGCAGTTCCAGAATGCCCACGTAGTCGCCCTTGAACTCGATGGACTTTTGCAGGTGCAATTTCGCCAACGCCACCCGTTCTTTCACACTCATCCGGGGCAACAGTTCCCCTGTTTTCAGGTAATGTTTCACCTCGCGGAAAATCCAAGGATGCCCGTAGGTGGCGCGACCAATCATGATGCCATCCACACCGTAGCGGTCGAACAGTTCTTTTACGATGACCGGCGTATTGGCATTACCGTTGCCTATTACCGGGATGCGCAGGCGCGGATTTTTTTTCAATTCGCCGATGAGCGTCCAGTCCGCCTCGCCTTTGTACATTTGGGCGCGTGTGCGACCATGTACTGTGATTGCGGCAATGCCTGCGTCCTGCAACTGTTCTGCGAGGGTGAGGATATTTTTATGCGTATCGTCCCAGCCCAGCCGGGTTTTTACGGTAACGGGAATATTTACGGCACGTACAATCTGCCGTGTCATTTCAACCATTTTTTCCGGTTCGAGCATCATACCTGCGCCCGCGCCGCGATTGGCGATTTTCTTCATCGGGCAGCCGAAGTTGAGATCAATCACATCAGGACGGGCTTGCGCCGCAATGCGTGCCGACGCCACCATCGCATCTATCAGGTGACCGTAAAGCTGGATGCCGACAGGGCGTTCATAATCGTAGATAGCCAGTTTCTGCACCGTCTTTTCCACGTCGCGGATAAGCCCGTCGGATGAAACAAATTCCGTGTACATCATGTCAGCGCCGTACAGTTTGCACATATACCGGAACGAAGGGTCGGTTACTTCGTCCATGGGCGCCAGGAAAAGCGGCTGATGTCCTAAGTCCAGCGTAGCAATTTTCATACTACAAAGATAATACTTTTGGGGGATGAATGATGAATAACGGGAAAATAACTTCTGTGTAAAAAGATTTCACAATTTAGCCGCCGCATCTTTTTTGTCGAATAAGAAATTTTTCTGCATGCGCCGCTTTTGGAGGAACGGTAAATCAGTAAAACCAATTCTTCTGCAACCGGCTTTCCACGCCAAGTTGGCGACCTGCTAAAAGTCCCCGAAATTAGTTACGGGCAGTTGCGCCAATGCTTTTCCGGCTTGCTCGTTGTTGGGCGCTTTACCGTGCCATTCGTGCGTGCCTTGCATGAAATCCACCCCATAACCCATTTCCGTTTTCGAGAGGATAATTACGGGCTTGCCTTTGCCGGTAGCGGCTTTGGCAAGGTCTAATACACGAACCACATCGGTCATGTCATTGCCTTGCATCGTGAGGGTTTCCCATTCAAAGGCGCGCCATTTCCCGCGAAGGTCGCCGGTATCGAGCACTTTGCCGACCGGTCCGTCAATTTGCTGCCCATTCCAGTCCACGATAGCAACCAGGTTGTCGATTTTGCGGGCGGCGGCAAACATCGTCGCTTCCCAGATTTGCCCTTCTTCTATCTCACCGTCGCCGAGGAGTGCATAAACCAAGTGCGGGTCGTTATTCATTTTCTTTGCCAGCGCCGCGCCACAAGCCACCGAAAGCCCCTGTCCCAATGATCCGGTAGCCACATGCACGCCGGGCACTTTCCATTCGGACGAAGGATGCCCCTGCAACGGCGAACCCAAGCAGCGGAAAGAGCTTAACAGTTTCACGTCAATATAACCGGCGCGGGCAAGCACGCTGTAAAACACCGGCGACACATGCCCGATAGACAGGAAAAACATATCATGCCCCTGTCCGTCGAGCCGCCATGTAGCGGGTGACTGTTGCAGGGCATGGAAATAAAGCGCCGTCAGCAAGTCGGCATTGCCGAGCGAGCCGCCGGGATGTCCCGAGCTGGCGAGGTGCACCATACGGATGATGTCGCGGCGCACTTGCGCCGCCATTGTTTGCAGGGAGGTAATAGATGATGTCATAGTTGCGTTCATTTGAGTCACAAAGATACAAAATTTAGTCGTAAGTCGCGACAAGCGCACTGGCGCCAGTTTAAATCTGTAAATTGTTTCCGGCGCCAGCAATTAGCAATAAGAAATTAGAAATTAGAAATAATGCATCCCGTGTCGTAAATTCAATTAGTAATGGCGCAGAAAGAAGAAAATAAAAAAACACAAGGGTAAATGTATTTTTTGTATATTTGCACACAATAAATCCATATATATAAGTAAGCAAATAAACCAATAAAAATAAACACATGAAAAAAATTAGTATCCTCGTATTGTTAGTTTCGTTTGCCGCCGTAGCTTTTGCGCAAGACGGGAAGAAAGAAGAAGGCTATATATTTACGACGGTAAAAGAACTGAAAGTTACGCCTGTGAAAAACCAAAACCGCTCGGGTACCTGCTGGAGCTTTTCAGGATTGGGATTTATCGAATCGGAGTTGTTGCGGTTGGGCAAAGGCGAATACGACCTTTCGGAAATGTTCATTGTCCACCATTCGTATTCCGACAAAGCCGAAAAATATGTCCGTCTGCACGGCAATGGCAATTTTGCAGCAGGCGGTTCGTTCTATGATGTGCTGTACGTACTGGAACACTACGGCATTGTTCCCGACGCCGCCATGAACGGTTTGCAATATGGCGAAGAACTGCATGTGCACAGTGAACTGGACGCCCTCGCCAAAGCCTATGCCGAAGCGGTGGTGAAAAATGCAAACAGGAAACTCTCTACCGCATGGCTCAACGGGTTCAACGGTATCCTGGATGCGTACCTTGGAAAACTTCCGGCTACTTTTTCCTACAACGGCAAAGAATATACGCCGCAGGGTTTTTTCCAGTCGCTCGGCATCCGCGTGGATGATTATGTATCGCTGACTTCATTCACGCATCAGCCGTTTTACACGGCTTTTGCATTGGAAATCCCCGACAACTGGCGCTGGTCGAAATCATACAACCTCCCGCTGGATGAGTTTATGAGCATATTCGACTACAGCATCAACAACGGCTATACAGTTGCATGGGGCGCAGATGTAAGCGAGAAAGGGTTTTCGCGCGACGGTATTGCCACCGTTCCCGATGTGAACCTTGCGGAGATGTCCGGCTCAGACCAGGCGCGCTGGCAGGGTTTGCCGCAAAAGGATAAAGACGCGGAACTGTATAAAGACAAACCGGGTTATGAAAAAAACATTACACCGGAATTGCGCCAGCAGGGATACGATAACTACGAAACCACCGACGACCACGGCATGCTGGTTTACGGCATAGCCAACGACCAAAACGGTACAAAATATTATATGGTCAAAAACTCATGGGGCGAAACCGGCAAATACAAAGGTTTTCTCTATGCTTCGGAAGCATTTGTGAAATACAAAACCATAAATATTGTCGTGCATAAAGACGCCATACCCCCCGCCATTAAACAAAAATTAGGTATCAAATAAAACAAATCTGCCCGTGTATAATCTACGATGGTTTTTAGGATGGTGGTGGCTGCTGTGCCCGGCGGCAGTGTTTGCGCAAATGCCGGTACAAAGCAACGCGGTAGCAGCCTACGTCGAAGCATTAAGCAACGATGAAACTTTCCGCCATGTATCCATGAGCCTGCTGGCGATAGACGCCGCCACAGAGCAAGTGATTGCGTCGTACCGCCCGGAAGCGGCGCTGCTGCCCGCCTCAACGCTTAAATTAGTAACCACCGGATTGTCGCTGCTGTCGCTCGGCAGTGATTACCGTTTCCGCACTTCGCTATACTATGACGGAACAATTACCGGCTCGACCCTTGCCGGAAACCTTTACGTCGTGGGCGGCGGCGATCCTACTTTCGGTTCAACGGATTCCATTGCAACGCCAATAGACGAAGTTTTTTCCTATTGGGCAGCGGCATTAAAAGCCAATGGCATCCACCGGGTAGCGGGGGATATTGTGGCAGATGAAACCTTTTTCGGCGCTGCCGAAACGCCCGAATCATGGATGTGGGGCGACATCGGCAATTATTACGGCGCACAACCATCAGGACTGGCATTTTGTGAAAATGCCTACAGCGCCCTATTGACGCCGGGACAAAAGGAAGGCGACCATGCTACGCTTCACAGTTATTATCCTTTTATTCCCGGTGCCGGATTTGTCAATGAAGTAACTACCGACGCACCCGGTTCGGGTAATCAAGTGGTGATTTATAATTCGCCTTTTTCCGGGCAGCAGCGGCTTACCGGCACCATTCCCGCCAACCGTGACACGACGGAAGTAAAAGGATCAAACAACAGTCCCGCTTATACCTGTATTTACTATTTCGGTGAATTGTTAAACCGGCAGGGCATTCACTTCGACGGCGCGCTCCGCGTGGTTTCTACGCCGGAAATACCCTCCACACCCCGTACATTGGTTGCCAGCCACCTCTCGCCGCCGGTGAAAGAAATTGCTTCCGTCACCAACAAAATCAGCAATAATTTTTTTGCCGAAACCTTGCTTAAAACCATTGGTGTGCAACGGAAGCAAAATGCTTCTTATGATTCGTCGCTGACGGCAGTGCGTGAATTGCTGGACAGCTTGCACGTACCCGCCTCCGGTTTCAAAATGGCTGATGGCAGCGGCTTGTCGCGCAAGAACTATGTTCCGGCGCAGTTCATGGTCGATTATTTGACGATGATGTATCATTCGGAAGCGTATGAAGATTTTTTCTATACCATGGCTACGCCGGGCGACAGGGGAACTTTTTTGACCCTCCTGCATTCGTCGCCCAACAAACGCCGGCTGCATGCCAAAAGCGGCTCTATGGGCGGTGTGCGGTGCTATGCCGGTTATGCGGAAAATCCGCGCGGCACAATCATTTTTGCTATCCTTGTCAATAATTTCAATTACAAAATTCAGGTCATCCAACCGAAAATAGAAAGGTTCCTGGAATTGCTTACTGAAGTGAATTATGAATTGGCTGGCGCCAATTAGTGGTTAATGGTTAATACTGGCGCGCCAGCCCATTAGTCACATTAAACAATTAATCACATTAAACAATTAGAATGTTTTTGGCGATATTTTTGAGAAGTGCGGATGGGTGAGTAACTGCCGGGCATTGTTCTCGCTGGCTATGCGTATATATCTCATGAAAGCCCTTTCCGTCCGGTGTCCTGTGATGCGCATAATGGCAATCGTTGGCACGTCGCCCAAATAAGCATTAGTGGCAAAACTCCTCCGGGCGGTGTGTGCGCTTACTAATTTATATTTTTTTATACTTTCATATGTTTTGTTTTTTCCTTTGCGGGTAAGTACTTCTATCTTGTCTTCCACGCCAGCCATGCAGGCAACCTGTTTAATATTTATGTTGAATATCGCGTTGCTTATGCGCGGCAAGGAATAGCAGTATTTCTTGCAAATTTCCATAACGTCCTGCGTGAGGGGGATATATATCAGATCATTGGTTTTTTGCGTGGCTACCCGCAAGATGTTTTCGCTTTCACTGAAATTTGTAGGATTTAAACGTATGAGGTCAGAGAACCGCAAACCTGTTCGGCAGCCGACAATGAATAAATCCCGGACAACCGACAATAGTATGTTGTCTTCGATAGGCACATATTGGATTTTATTTATTTCATCTTCCTTCAAGTATATTTTATCTACATCCGGCGAAAAACAACTAAATTTCCGGCTTTTGAATATTAATTGTTTATTATACCCTTGCTCGGTAGCTTCATTCATAAATAACCGGATAAATTTTATCTGGTTGCCGAAATAGGCGTCGGTGTGCCCCTTGTCGTACATATATCTCCTGAATTCGGCATAAAATGCCATGTCAATAGATTCAAGCGCCAAGCTTCTTCCGGTTTCTTTGGAAAAATTCTTCAATAAACGCAAGGTATTATGGTATTGCCGTATGGTACCTCTGGCTTTGTAATAGGTGGATTGTTTTATGTAGAGTTCAATAAAAGTTACAAGGGAGTATGCCGACTCCAAGTTTTTTATTATTTTGTTCTTTTTTAATTTGTTGTCCAGCATCACCCGTAATTCATTCCGCGTAGGAATGATGTTGTTGTTTTTTAACTCCAGCACGAAGCAATGAACCATGTTTTCCAGCAGCCGGAGCCGTACATTGAGCAAGGTGTATTGTGGGTAGGATGTTTGCTCTATTGCCCGGCATTTTATTTTGTCCCAATGTTCCGGGTAGATGCTTTCACCGATGCCGTATCTTAAAGGAAGATACCGTTTTTCTTTCTTATTC
The DNA here is from genome assembly GCA_031259225.1 of Prevotellaceae bacterium. Taxonomy (GTDB): domain Bacteria; phylum Bacteroidota; class Bacteroidia; order Bacteroidales; family UBA932; genus JAIRKX01. The sequence continues at coordinate 6,847 of JAIRLT010000087.1, read as the reverse complement.
TGTTTGAAAGTGCCCAAATGAATTGCCATAAAAATACTTGTTATCTTAATAGAGTTAATTCGTCGTAAGTAGAAACGGATTTTTGTCATAAATAATGTTAAATTTCGTTTTATTAGAATGACAAAGATACAAGGAATGATAAAGGAAAGAAAGCAAATACCCTTTGGAAACCCAGCTTTTTACGACAAATCTACGAGAAATGAATGTTAATCATTAGAAAACAAGCTACTTAAAAATTACTAAAAAATGTAAAAAATTATCATGGTACGACAATATTTTTTTAATTCTGTTCTTTTTTTGAAGAAATATGTAGGAAAAGGCGTTTTTTTTCTACCATGAAAATCCGGGGAAAAGTTTTTATTTGTTTTGTAAGCACATAAACATTAAAACTTTAAAAGGAATATAGTAATTCAAAAACAAAAAAAGTAAAGTAAAATTAATATTACAATTAGATGGATATATTGTTTCTTTTGTTTCTTTTTTATATTTTTGTAATTCGAATTTAAACATTTTTCTACAAATATGACACAGGAAAATTTAAAAAAGAATTAGCGTTATCCAAAATAAATTTTTTCAATCAGTATTTGTCCAAAAACCGAAATTAAGAGATATTTAAAAATTAAAAATTATGCACGAATGATCGAAGTAAAGTAAAAACTAAAATTATCAAGACGGGAAAACTATAAAAAATTATTAACCTAAATTTTTAGAGTATGAAAAAAAACTATCTATTCAAATTATTGCTTTTGTTATTTGCAATAACATGGCTTGTTCCTTCTTTTGCACAAATCAAGAGAGAAGGGACGCCGCCGAGTTTTGCTACTGCCAACAGGTCGGTGCAAACAGTGCGGGAAGTAAAATCCTTGCAGGCTCCTGACATTATTTCGTTGAAAGTGGAAGACGAAGTCAGAGCGAAATATGGCTTGATGCCACGTATATCCAAAATCCTCCCGGCAAATTACACAATAGAAAATGCCGGTGAATGGATTTCACTGGAAACAGGGGAAAAGATTTGGCAATTGCGCCTGAAATCTCCCGGCGCTATTGCGTTGTCCTTGTACTACGACCGGTTTTATTTGCCGGAAGGTTCAAAGCTGTTTATCTACAGCGCTAACAAAAAGCACGTAGTAGGCGCGTTTACGGCTGCCGACAACCCGAAGTTCGGTCCTGAATTTTCTACGGAAATGGTTGCCGGCGACGAACTTATTCTCGAATACGTTGCTCCTGCCACAGTTGATAAAGCGTCGCTACTGAGCCTCGAAGATAAAAACGGCGCACTTGTTGCGTTTGCCGATAACACGCACGTGGCGCCGCAGTTTGCGACAAGAGCCGGTGTGGCAAAAGCCTTGCCAAGAGGCGGCGCGCAACCGGTAATTTCCATTTCCGGTGTAGGCTATGTGTATAATAACGCGATTATCGGCGTGGCAAAAGAGTTTGACGAACCTACCGCACCCGGCGGCGATGAAGGCAGGTCCAGCGCATGTATGATAAATATTAATTGCCCTGAGGGCGAGGCATGGCAAGACCAAAAGAAAGGAGTAGCTGCTACCGTACAAGTTATCGCCGGATCTGGTTACATCTGCTCGGGTACTATTCTTAACAATACGGCAAGGGATATGACGCCTTACTTTTTAATGGCTTACCATTGCGGCGAAGTTAATGGTAAAGAGTCTACCGTAGCAGAGTTGAATCAATGGCAATTCTATTTCCATTTTGAACGTATCGGTTGCGAAAATTCCTCTTCGTCTGCCGCTTACCGTACGGCTACCGGCGCACAACGTTTGGTCGCTACGAATATAAACGGCGGTTCCGACGGCTTGTTGCTCCGCTTAAATACGGATATTCCCCCTGATTGGGATATTTATTTCAATGGGTGGAACCGCACCAACACGGCGCTGACCAGCGGCGCAGGTATTCACCATCCAGCGGGCGACTATAAAAAAATATCGTTTATTACCTCGCCGGCAACGCAGGCGACATGGAATAGCGAAGATGCTACCGGCGCAACCAATGCCCATTGGCGCGTTACCTATGGAACGGTGAACGGGAAAAGAGGCGTAACAGAAGGTGGATCGTCCGGTTCGCCGTTATTTGACCAAGACGGCTTGGTTGTTGGTTCGCTTTCCGGCGGCACTGGTGGCGATAATCCATGTGCTAATACTTCAATGTATAGTTTGTTCGGGAAATTATGGTGGCACTGGGATCAGTCGCCCGACCCTAACCAGCACATGTCGAAATACCTTGACCCACTTGGGACAGGTGTTACAACCCTTGAAGGGATGTACAGTGCCACAGATCCGGATGCTAAATTTATAGCCAGCGATACGGTTATTTACGTAACGCAATATGTTGAATATAAGGATGTGTCCGCTTTGGCAGCTACATGGGAATGGTCGTTCGAAGGCGGCACGCCCGCCAGCCATATAGGGCGTATACCCCCAGCCATACAATACAACACGGTGGGAACCTTTACCACTACTTTGACTATTAACAAAGGTACGGAAAGCGAACTGAGCGTTACCAAAACCATTACCGTGTCTATGAAAGAAGCTGTATGTTCGGATAACATAACCATTAGCGACGGAACGACTACAGCACAATTCCCGCTGGGTATTTCACAACGGCAAGCGTTTAGCGCTGCGATATATACCGCCGATGAAATTGGTTTGAACAACGGTGGGGTAATTACAAAGATTGCATGGAATACGGGAAATGCGACCACCAAAACACGTACCCTGTACGTCTATTTGAAAGAAGTGGACGAAACCACATTCACCGCCCAAAATTGGTCGGCGGAAATCGCCGGTGCTACACTGGTGTACCAAAGTGCGAGTACGGAAGCCAATGCGAAAGGATGGAACACGCTTACCTTAGCTACCCCGTTTACCTATACAGGAACAAAAAACCTGAAGGTATTGGTAAGGTCTTATGCAACGAATACCTCCGGCTACTACAACTCCAATTGTGCCTATACAACGGTAACAGACGCCCACCAGCAATGGACAGCTACAAATACCAGTATTCCCACGACGAACGGAACGGTAAATGCTAACCGCCCGAATATCCGTTTTACGGTGGGTACTCCTTGCGGTGCAGTAACGCCCGTAGCCAATTTTATAATAGACGGCGCTAAAAATATACACTGGAAAGAAGGATTTGACGGAACTACATTCCCGCCTTCGGGATGGGCATTAGAAAAACCGGGCGCCAGTACGAATACATGGATATCCGTGTCTAAAGATACCCTTGTAGCTAAGTCGCTACCTCCTTTTTCAACCATAGATACAAGTGATGTAAATTCTGCATTTATATCATGGGATGCCTCTAATACCGTTGATGCGCGATTAATATCGTCGCCGGTAGATATTCCGGATAGTGCCCTGCTTGATTTTTACATTTACTACGGAGGCGCTTACATTTATCCGGGGGTGGTAACCTTGTCGGTTTCGGTTGATGATGGTGCTACATGGCAGCAGGAATGGTCTAATCCGTATCAAAGTAGTTCCGCATGGAGGAAAATAACCACCGACCTGTCGAAATATGCCGGACAATCGGTAAAGTTTGCATGGCGTTATGAAGGATTGGATATGGACGTAGTAATGCTTGACGGCATATCGGTTTATACGCCTAATAATACCATTGAAATTTTTGAGGGCGAAAGCGTGTCGTTTATTGACCGCTCTGCAGGACCTCCACTGTCGTGGCAATGGGTATTCCCGGGCGCTACGCCCGCTGTCAGTACGGCAACTAATCCGTCGGCTGCTTATGCTAAAGCGGGTACTTACGATGTGTCGCTTACAGTAGCCAGCAGTTTGGGAACCCATACGAAAACGGTAACAGGAGCGGTGATAGTGAAAAAAATACCGCTGGAAGTAATATGGAAGTCCACTTCCGACGGCTATACGGTATATCCCCATAGCGGGCAATTTTTGCCGGCAGGCGGAACGGTGCAATTGCGAGATGTTACCACAGGGGAACCGCCCACCTCCTGGGCGTGGGAATTACCCGGAGCTACCCCCGCTTCTGCTACGGGAAAAACAGTGCAAGCCCTGTATCCGGAAGGTGCGAATACTTACAGTGTAAAACTGAAAGTAGCCAACGCGTTGGAAGAAAAAGAAAAAGAAATAACGAATTATATACAAATAGGCGACACCGCTGAAATATGGAATGTTGCAGGCGGGGAAATTCCGTTCTATAGGTATGCCAACGCTAGTGGTTATTCTGCCACTGGAGCCGACCTGTTCACGCAAACCTCCGAACGGTTCTCCGCTTTGAAACCAGGTCTGGTTTCCAGCGTGAAAGTATATATTTCTGCAGGGTCTGTTGCCCTCGCAATCATCTTCCCCATAACGGTTGCATTGTATGCGGACGATAACGGGCTGCCGGGAACGCGCTTATCGCCGGTAATGAATGTTACGAGTATTGTTCAAGGATATAATCTCATTACATTCCCCACACCGGTGGGTGTTCCGGAAGCATTCCATGTGGTAGTCGGCAGTACCAACTATAACTATGTGTATTTTACCGTTCCATGCGTAGAAAACAGAACGGATGAATATAGTACGGTAAAAGCATATTATAATGACAGTTGGTCAGATTTGGGAGATCTGGTTGGCGTGTATACTTCCATGAACATTGTTCCCGAGTTTACCTATACCGAGTTTGAATTAATTTCAACAGCAGATACTATCAAGAAGAAGAATATAGACCCGACGCCGGAAACCATTACCTTTAAGACCACCGCGCCTTCATGGACGGCTACCGCCGACCCGTGGATTACATTAAGCGAAACCAGTGGAACAACCACTGATGTCACGCTAACGTTTACCGTAACGGAAAATAAGACGCCGGAATTCAGGGAAGGTGTTATTACCATTAACAGCGCTGCACAAGCAGTGATTACCGTGCTGCAAGGCGGCGGCGCACCCTCCAGTTTGACGGCTGTTTATAATGACGCAAATAAATCTGTAAAATTAGCTTGGGAAGAGGCGAAAGACCCATTCTTTGGTATTTTCGACGACATAGAAGGACATACCTCATTGACTGTAAACTCTCCGGGTACGGTCGGCTGGTCATATATTGACGGCGATATGGATAATGTATATGACTTTTTCCAAGGCGCTGTAACAGGAAAAATGGCGTTTATAGCGCTTGAATTAGACCCTATTTTTACTCATTCCGGTGTTAAAGCATTAGTTTGTCCTACGAACGAAACGGATGCAAATGATGATTGGCTTATCAGTCCTGCATTAGATTTTGCAACCAGTTATTCGGTTCCATCATTTACTTTCTCTTTCTGGGCAATGTCGGCAGTTGCTGATTATGGTTTGGAACGGATAAGGGTTGCTTATTCTACTACGGGTAACGCGAAAGGCGATTTTACCAATGTGCTTACCACCGGATCATACGTAGAAGTTCCGGATGTATGGACAAAATATAGCTTTACAGTTCCTGCTACTGCAAAATATGTTGCTATCAATAGTGTATCTGATTATACGTCTATTCTCTTTATAGATGATATAGCCATCGGCATCGGCACGGCGCCGGCTTCCGCACAGGCAAATCAAACGCTTAGTGCGAATGCAGGCGCCACTGCGAAACCGGCATTTACAAAAGAAAAAGCTGCTGTGGAACAAAGTGCCAAAACCAATATAAAATTGGAAGCACGCAAAGTACAAAACCCAGTGGTTAGTTCCTTAAAGGAGGATATGCAATTACAGAGCCTCGCGTCCGGCGACGAAACGGTTATCCGCTGGGATGATGGTGTAGTAGGTCATTATATAAATGCTGGTGCTGGAGCCCAACTGGAAGTAGCTGCTAAATTTGACCCGTCCGACTTGAAGGATTACAAAAATGCTTTTGTAAAAGGAGTAGAAATAGCTATTTACGCCCTTGGCGATAATATGGTACTGAATATCAGGCAAAATGGGGCGATAGTGCATTCCCAACCGCTTACAGGATTAACACCGGAAGCCTTTAATTACATCGAATTAACGGAACCTGTTCCCATAGATGTTAAGCAGGATTTAATGGTTAGTTATGCATTTACGCAAGTTGGCGACCCGGTTTGTACAACCGACAATGGTCCTGCGGTAGCCGGCAAAGGCGACTTAACTTCCTTGAATGGCGGTTCGTTTGTACGATTGTCTACCTTAGGCACTGGATTAGATTATAACTGGAACATTGCCGTAACACTGGTAGGTGGCAAGTCTTTGGTATCCTATAATGTTTATCGCGATGGAACGCTTATTGCGGAAAATATAGAGGATAAGGAATACGAAGATACCAATCCGCCGCAAGCGCAAAATGTTTGCTATACGGTAACGGCGATTTACGAAGAAGACCCATTCTTTGAATCCACCGAATCGAACCAGGCTTGCCTGTATTCCAAGGGACACCTTACGATAGCCGCCAATGACGCTACCCGCCGGGAAGCAGGTTTTAATCCTGCATTCACTGCCTATATTAAGGAAGGCACATTGCTGGCGGGCGACACCGAAGGCGATATTCTCGCATTGGTGAAATTTGATACGCGGGCTAACAGCCTGTCTCCTGCGGGGACGTATGCAATAATACCTGTGTTTACGGACTTGGCTGCCAGTACGTATGTTGATAATTATGTATTTATTTCGGCTGCCGGCAACTTGATCGTCACGGCTATCCCGACGATAATCACACAACAACCTGTGGGCGCAAACATTTGTGAAGGCGGGCAGCATACTTTCTCGGTAGCGGCTACCGGTTTGGATGTGAAATACCAGCTACAAAAAGAAGTGAACGGCGCTTGGACAAATGTCGGTGCTGAAAAAATTAACAGTGGTACAGCTACTTCTTTTGAGTACACCAT